>NZ_JACVUU010000035.1:0-65204 GCF_016516145.1 Klebsiella sp. S69
TTTGAAGGCTTTTCGGATCAGCTGCATAGTCAGGTAACATAGCAAAAAAAACAGCATGTTATCTGACGACTTCTTAATGCGACAGAGCCAGGATAAGTGCGTCTGAAAAACGGGTTTCAGGTTAAAAAGTCGACGAAATGCGCATTTTATCGATATTAGTGGTATTAGTCCCCGCCATCACTACGCTCCCGATGATAACATTCATGGTCAGGATATTTCTAAAACCATATTTCAGTTTCCTAACCATCAAGGATGATATGTTCGGCAACGCGCATGGAGAGTTCCGGTTAACAGTATTTCGTGTCCGTAAGAATGCCGGCATTCAGCTGGCGGGTCTCATCATAGTCTTCAACGGATACCGACGCATTTGTGGGACAGGGGTTCCACGCCGGAACCCCTACACAGATTTGATTAAAAACTACACTTTTTTAAATCCCGGCTTGCCGTTTTTAGCCCGCCATTCCTTGACTTCTTTTACGATACCTTCAGGGCTGTCATCCTGACCATCTTTCGGGTGATAAATAAGTCCATTACGGTATGGATGTTCGGTTAAACGGTCAAAATCAAGAACAGCCTTTGTATGCTCAGCCTCTGTTCCAAAATCGGCATTACAAATTTTTCTGACGAACTCTAGAAACTCAGTCTCGGTATAGTCAGAAATCTCTTTCTTTTCCATTTACATATTTCCTCTGTGAATTTCAATATGGCGCTTAGGTGTAACGACCCTAATATTATCGATATCATAAACAGCACCACCATCAGTAACGCGTTTGATATGATGCAATTCGAATCGGATTCGCCCCCCAACTTGTTCAGATGGGATAGGGAAAGGAGAATAACTTTTAATTAAGTTACGTTTGTTACTTTCCTGAAACTGCTTAAGCAATTCTGGATCGTTACCCACTTCCGTCCACAACGCTTTACGGAACTCATCAAAACTTGCAAACTCACGCCCACGCAGCTTGTCTGCAATACGCGCCGGGATCGGTACGCCAATCCCTTTGTTTGCATCATTAAGCCAGTTTTCGCCGGTTCCCTGTCCTTTACCGGTTACTGTTCCCGGCAGATCTCGAGGGTCTTCACGCAGCATCACATAGACCGGCTCCACGCCAGTGCCGGTGGCATCCGGCTGCCAGTAGATAAAATCCTGCAGCGCAGGAATATCAGCCACCGGCAGGGTGGTGGTGACGATACTGTCCGCCTGTTTCACCTCCGTCCCGGTATGCACCGGCGTCACCGGCACTGGCGTGCTGTTTCCGGTATGCGATGGTGCCGCAGGTCCGACCGGGACCGGGTTAATCAGGATGGTCCGTGACGGCGCACCGGCCACGGCCGGAACCGTGATTTTATCAAGCCCGGTCACCTTGTCACGCACGGCGCTCAGCACCGGTACCGTGGCGGGCACACCACCGGCTCCGGTTCTGACCAGTTTCACTGACTGTCGTCCGTCCGGCTCCGTGGTGATAAATCCCCGAACAGGCAGGTCAACGGTCTTCATCCCCGGCTTAATTTCCGTCTTCATGGCTGTGAACAGGCTGGCCTGGGCGGCCATCATCTCAATATCCCGGCCGGGAACCCTGTCGCTGCCTCCACCGGCGCGGGGCGAGAAAAATATCGCTGATGCCGCGGCGACCATCGAACCGGCTGTCGTGGCTGTCGCCGTTCCTGCCACACTCACCACACCGCGCCACAGGGCTGAGGAAATCCAGCCTGAGAATTCAGCGGTGGCCGTCAGTACGCCGCTCAGACCGGGGAGTGCTGCCTGAATCCGCGCGGCCACAGCAGACAACTGTATCATTCCCGGCGCGCGGTTCAGCAGTGCCGCGCCGGGAGCCATCATCGCAACGGTGGCGGCTTTCACTCTCTCCTGCGTGTAAACCGGTGTGTCCTGAACGCCTGCTTTTGCAAACAGCGCTTTCCGGGCTTCTTCCGCCTTCCGGCGCTCCGCTTCTGCTTTTGCTCTGGCCTCAGCGTCAGCTTTCTCTGCTGCCAGTCTGTCCGCATCGGCCTTCGCTTTAGCGGCGGCTTCACGCTCCCTGGCCTCCTTCAGTTTCCGCTCGGTTTCAGCCTGCTGGCGCTGCGCTTCTTCCTGCGCCCGCAGGGCAGCCTGATAAGCTTCTTCTGCCTTTCTGGCTTCTTTTTCTGCCCTTTTTATGGCCTCATTCTGTGCGACCATCTGAGCGAACGCTTCCATCTCCATATTGTTCTGATGGGCAAGGTCCGTGACACTCGGTCCTTCTCTGCCCTTCTGAATGGCCGCATTGGTCACATCTTTGAGCTTCTGTGTGAGTTTATCCTGTGATGCCTTTGCCGCCTGCTGCGCCGCCATGGTCGCCCGGACCCGTTCCGCCTGTGCCGCCTGCGTTTTTTTCAGATTTTCGGTTGTCCATTTTGCCGTGGCATGAATGGCCGCAGAGCTTTCGGCCTGGAGTCTGGAAGGCGTTTTTTTACCCAGGTCAGCCTGTACGCTGCCGCTGCCTGGCATAATATTCGCCGGTCCCCCCGACAGACTGGTTCCCCCGTCGCCACCCACCACGGTCATCACCTCCTCGCCGTCAGCGTTCACGCCAAGGGAAACCATTCCCGGCGGGGCAGGGGTGACCGGGACCGGCTGACCTGAGGCACTGCGTTTCCGGCGGACCGCTCCCTCTGAACCCTCTGAGGGAACATCCACCGCAGAAAACCGGCGTTGTTGATTATCTGTCATAATCCGGCCTCCTGCCCGTTCCGGCGCTCCAGTGCGGCCAGGCGTTGTTCAAGCTCCTGCCGGGCTTCCTGCTCTTTCCGCAGCTGCGCCTGGTCTTCCAGACGGGCCTGACGCTCTTCTTTCAGCGCTTCAACCAGCAGGGCCACCACGCCGTTGATATTGATACTGCGTGCATCCGGCAGCACGCTGCCGTCATTGAGTATCAGTTCAGTCTGTGTGACCGACTGAGGCAGCACCTGCTCCACTTCCTGGGCAATCACCCCGGCTTCCGGTACGCCCTGCTTGAGGTAGGTGTAGCCGCCGATGCTGTCCAGTCTGTCCAGCGCATTATCAATTTTTTCGATGTCCGTTTTCATGCGGGCGTCAGAGCTGCTGTTCCAGGCACCGTTGGTGTAGGCATGCCCGTCGTTGCGGAACTCATACCAGCCCTGAGCGCCGCCGTTGGCCACATGCAGGCCGAGGAAGTGATGCTGTCCGATACGCTCATAGTGATAGAAGTCAGCGGATAGATTGCCCGCGCCCTGAAGCCAGAGTCCGTTAGTTTTATTGGCTTTGTTGTTATCAACCGGACGATTACCCTGCGCCTTATACCAGCCATCGGGATTACGTTTAACATACTGTCCGGCATCGAGCGTGGCGCCGGAGCGAAGCCGCAGTTCATTCCAGTTCCCCTGCCAGTCCCGGTAGGAAAGCAGCCCGAAATCCTCACGCGCGGCGTTCACCCTGGCCCCCATGAGCATTCTGACCGTTTTTTTGCCGGTGGTGAACTGCGTGGCAATTTCCGGGGCGTTATATTCCTGCCCCTTAATGAGCGGGTCCGGACCGGTGGTCTGTGCGGTGATACCGGCATTGTGTGAGACCAGCGCTCCGCCGGAGATATCGACGCCGTTGCGCAGGGAAACCCGGCCTGTAGTTAAGCTGAAAGCGAAAGGCCGCAGGGTGTTGAATGCCCCGTCGCGGGCCTGACCGTCTGCGGTTGTCAGGAAGTTAAAGTTCTTACCATCATTGCGAAGAATGACACCGGTATTCGCGCCAGCCAGCCGGAATCCGTTGACGCCTTTTGAAACAATTTCTCCGTCACTGACCACCCGTTTGCGCAGGGTGGTGAGGGATTTTAATTCGGTGATGTCGTCGTTGATGCCATTGAGTATGAGGGCATTTTTCTTCTGTTCAGCCATGGTGAATTCCTTTTATTGGATGAAGTAAAAAAAGAGAAGCACTGTATATACATACAGTATAAAATATACCCTACTCCGGACCCGCCCATGTGTCAACAGATGAGATGCATTCTTGTTTGCGGCCTGAATGATGTCGGTTTTTAGATGCGCGTCAGCGCATGGGAGGCGCAAAGCGCCGGAGACCCCCGCAGCGAAGCGAGGACGAAAAAAGCATTACGGCTTTAGCCGTAATAATCCCCCACCCTGCTAAGCCCAAAACAACCCCGCTAAAAACGCTACAGAAGCTGCTGTGCGCGGTCGGAGTGGTCACGACAAGGCGAGAGTCGCAGTCGGGGCGTATCTCCGCGTTAGCGGGCCGTGAGGGCCGCTTACGAGCGTGTACACAAAAACCCAAAGCCACATAACCCACAGCCACCACGAAATCTAGTTACAACATCCGTCATTAACAGCGATGCATTACCCCGGCTGACGCCGGGGTGGGGCGGCGCTTTTCAGTGGCGGTCAGGTGGGCACGGGTGCTGCTGAAGCGTTAGCGTTCTCCGGTGGTGACAGGTGAGGTCTCTGCTGTGGCTTAAGTGGCTTGTGAAGTGCTGAGGACAGCTCTGACGTGGTTCTCAGGGGATTCGCCCGGATGATGTAACTAATATTTCTGTCTTGCTCACATGCCCGCCGTTAAGCGGCGGGAGGTACTTTTATGGTGTTTCCGAACCGGCGCGGACGTCAGTCCGCTGCAAGGGCGGTCATTTTCATGAGCCTGTCCACAGGCCAGGCGATGAACAGGTTATGTATTTATAAGAGATAAAGATTATGTATTTAAAAGAAGTACAGAGCAGGTGTTTAAAGGGAACCACGCACTTTGAAACTTCACCGACAGGCGCTCTGTAAGCATTACGGTTGTAACCTTATGGAAAAGTCCCTTGCAGTTATTGGTGGATAACTGAATTCAGCGACCAAAAGTGACGCCGGTGATAAATTTTCTGGCCATATTTGCGCAGGGAAGACCGGGATTCTGCCGGGCGAAAGGGAACAGGTGCTCAGATAACAATCAGTGACGGACTGCGGACGTGCGAAAGCCTCCGGCGCCGGCCGGATTTTTTCGGGAAGGAAGGTTATATGGGGACGGTGGCCAGCCGCGTGTAGTTGTTCCCCCGCGACATCAGCATGCGCTCTTTCACGCGACGCTCCAGCTCGCGCTTCATGGCATCGAGCCCCCCGGTAAAGCGCCCGGTGGCGTACTCACGCGTCAGCTGCTGCTTCACCAGGGTCACAATGTCCTGACGGGTTCTGTCCGCGTCACGGCGCGCACGGGCGCGTTTCAGGCCATATTGTTTACGTTCGGACTGGTAGCTGCGGAACCGTTCGCGCACAAACCGCCAGGCCTTCGCTATCAGCTCGTCCATCTCCAGCGGCTTCAGCCTCTGCTTCTGGCGCTGCTGATTTTCCCACTCCACGCGGCTGCGACGCGCAGCCACAACAGCCACGTCAGAGACGTCGAGCGCGGAGAACAGTGCAGGCGTGAAGGTGATATCGGTCGGGATGTTGCAGCCAATCTGCGGGTCATATTCGGTCTGGTACGTAATCAGCCCCAGCTCCGCCATAAATTTCAGCGCCCGCGTGGCGCGGGTGATGGACAGATTGCCGGTTTTCGATTCCGTGGCCAGACCGCACTCAATGGCCAGATTGGTGATGGAGCGCTGCACACGGTTGGCCAGCGGGTCATAGTGGAAGCACAGTCCCTGCAGCAGCGCATCAATGGCACGCCGGCGCAGCAGCGGGGGCATACGATGGCGCTTACCCAGCGAACGCACGAACGCCACATGGACGGAAAAATCAAAACGGGACGTGAAGCCTTCGGCTTTCGCCATCAGCTTACGACAGAACGGCAGCGTTTTCTTGCCTTCACGCGGCGTGAACACCGGATTCGGGTTTTTGACCTGCCGGTAATGGGTGAACAGGGTCTGAACGTCAGTCACACCTTCCCGCACTTATGTTGCACGGAAGGAGCAAATGGCACAGAAACAAGTATTGAACTTTTCTGAGCATAAAACTATACTCCCTGCATAGAGCAACAGCTTCTATACAGTTTAAATGACAACCCACTTAATCTACGATTCCGCCAAGTTTCATGAGATTAGTGGGTTTTCTCTTTTCTGGTCCCGGGTAGACACCTTATCAGAACCAGTTCCCTGCCACCTTACAGCGTGGCCAGCCATCAAAATTTGTTAAACGATCAGTAATCTAGCACTCACGCGTCGAAGGTTCAAGAATGTAAATATTTACGATTCTAATTTCCTTCGTTCATCTTCAAGCTCAATGAGCTTTTCTAACATTTGAGCCTGAGTGATACCTTCTTCATCTGCAAACTGTACGAGCTTGTCCTTTAAAGAACTTTGTATCACTGCATGAAATGCTTTATGCGTCGAACTTCTGCGAGCCAAAGAGGCTTGCTGGCGCTCTCTTGCGGGTACAGGAGCCCCCTTTCGATAGGGACGCTTAATTTTCGATGAGGAAGTTCCTGCATTATCAATCTGCGACATCTCTGCCTCCTCAAGGATCTAAAAAAGGATCGTTCGCAGAGAATACTACAGAATATTTGAATCAGCGACTTACTTTATGAACGTAACCCGCGTTGGCGCACGGTTTACGTCCGGGGATCGTTTAAGGCGGTATCAGTACGTCTGTTTCCAGTCCGTTCCCTTCGACCAGCGGGATGACCAGTGCTGCAGATAGCGTTGGGCTAAAGTAGGGTCATCCCACACGACAAGCACGTTCTCTGAATTCGAACGGTCAGCAGCCCGACTGAAGTTGAACGAACCGACCTCCGTATTACGCCCGTCAGCGATGATCACTTTGTCGTGGAGGATCTTGTAGGTATCCACTGTCCGGACAGGAATACCCGCGCTGACCAGCAGATTCATGGCTGCCCGGCTGGCCTTGTTGCGCTCGCCGGTATTGGCTTTGTGGTCCAGAACAACTTTCACATCCACGCCCCGCTGCCTGGCTCTGACCAGCGCGCCGGCCACATCCGGAGACGTGAAGGAATAGCCCATCAGCCGGATTTCCTGTTCTGCTGTCGTAATGGTTTTCAGAACCAGCTGCAGGCCCGTTCCTTCCGGGGAAAACCCGGTCTCGATGTTCGCGGCATAAACGGCCGGTACGGGTGCGCACAGGCTCAGGCTGACCAGTCCGGGCAGACACCATCTGAGGAGAGTACGATTTACTTTCACAGAATTTCCTTCACTGGATGTGTTCAGAAACGCCGGGGGCGGGGGAAACTGGCTTTTCCCCGCCCCAGGGGTTGGACAACGACGCCCTGCGGAGGCGTCAGGCTTTTGTGGTATGACGGAACCAGTAGCACTCCGGCCCCTCCTCCCGTGGATGTACTGAACCGAGAAACCAGCCCTTACCGGGCGGAGGAACCAGCTCCCATGATGAAGCGTCAGGCGGGCCATCATCCCATCCGGTACAGAATGCCTCTGTAGCCTCGTCACGCATACTCATCACGAAGCACTCCAGCTTCTGGACGCGCAGCCACCACATCAGCTGTGGCGTGGTCTGGCAGCAACTCCGGATTAACGCCGGGTGTGTCCAGTAGCCCCGCGCATCGCGGTCAACCTCTACGGGCACAATCATTTTTCTTCCTCCCTGCATTCAGTATGTGTTGTCGGTAAAGCTGTGTCGGATGCAGATATTTCGTCGGTTTCAGCTTCACGGTATTTCAGAAACTCACTGACTCGCCTGACCAGTTTCTCTGAGTCCCGGTCGCGCAGCAGCGGGATACGCGCCTGCCTCAGAACCTCTTCCAGCAGGATGTCGCGCCGGATACGCTGTTTTTTCAGATGTGAGGCTTCATCAAGTTCAATCGCGCCAACGATAGCAAAGGTGCGGATATCAACGATGACCACGTCGCAGTGCCACTGAGACGCCATGCGGAAGAGTTGCCACCAGGTCCGGGAACGTGGCCGGATGTGGGGAGCGAGTGTGGCAATATCCGCCACCCGGACCTGCGGGCATAACAGCCAGCGCTTACGGCTGGTATGCCTCAGCAGTGCCCGGTAAAAGTGTTGTTCCCGTGGTGTCATCAACGTGTCGTTTCCCACCCAGATCCGCTGGCGACACAATCGCTGTTCGGCCTCTGAGGGGCGAATCCCCTGGGCTTTCAGTGACATCAGGACCGGAGATGTCTTCGTTACGGCCCGTCCTTTCAGAAGCAAAACCAGAAACCCCAGCAGACTCAGCACAACAATGGTACTGCCTGCCATCATTAGTATTTTCGCCATGCTGTTTATTCCTTTGCCTCTGCCGGCAGCCTGTCCAGCAATGCGCGGCGAAAGGCGTTCGGCAATCCTCTCCCGGCCAGAACATCGGCAATCAGAGCCGACATGACGGAAATCAGCAGGACGTAGCGCAGGACAAAACCAGTCTGATGCACAAGCTCTGTGGCGGGCATTTCCCGCAGAGCGCTGAAGACCCGAACAGCATCCTGCGGAAATCCCCAGGCAAGAAAGCACAGACCAGCCAGCATCACCGCCGGCGCGTATATCAGCCCCCGGCTGACGCACCGTTGAGCCAGGTCCAGAAGGGCAAGCATCTGACGGCGATACACGTCAGCATCCTGCAGAATTTCCCACTCCAGACGGGCCTTTTCATGGCGCGGCAGCATGGCCACCACCTGAATACCGTCGCGGATACTGACCAGCGGTGAAACTTCCGGCTTTCTCAGCCGGTCAGTGTGGCGGATGTACAGGGCCAGACCGGCCCAGAACAGCGCAACAGACAACGCAACCAGATAGAATCCACTCACCCGGGTAACAGGAGAAAACAGGAGCATCAGAACCAGCGCCAGCGCGATACCGTATAAATAACAGAATAACTGCTGCTCAGTGTGCAGAATAAAATACCGAAACATATTCGCATTCCTTTTAAATATTAAAATCAACCCACACGAGTATTACACATGACATTTTGCAGACTGTTTGCAGCCATATACGCAAGGGATTTAAATCAGTTAAATAGTGCACTCAGATATATATCCAAAAATAAATCGGGGTACTGATTTCAGTCGTGCATAACCGGACAGGGATTATCAGAAACGCAGTCAGCCAGTCTGAATGATGATGAAAACACCCACCCCGTCAGCGTCAGCATCTCTTCCGGCTCATCCGGCGCACACAGCGTCACACTGGTGTCGGTCACACTCTCAATGTCAAAGCCACCCTCATTTATCATGTAGCGAATCACATCGTCCCTGGAGTGAAGCTGGCCCGAACCCACCATCCGCAGTACCGAACGCCTTATCATTCTTCGCGCCTGTTCAGACTCGGGCAAAGCAGACTCATCTGTCATTTCATCTTTAACCATTATTTACCCTTCTCGTTTAAAATATGATTTCCCGGAGGGAAAAGAATAACAACACATTGAGTGTATCTTTCAGAAATGAATAATAACCATCACAGCACGGCCATATATAATGGCTGCGCAATAAATTTACTAATTTACTTACCTAAAAGAATATAAAACTGTCAGCACAGGCGCAATCGTCCCTGACAGTATATATTCATTCCGTTACAGGTCTTTCCAGTCGGGTAAATTATTTGCCCTTCGCCGCCACCAGTGAAACAGCGCCATCGTCAAGCCAAATAACACGCCCGCAATAAGACTGGTTGCGCAAGCGAACAGAGGACTCCTTCCCTGCACACGCCAGACCATAAGGTACATCAGCAGACCGTACCACATGGAAAAAAAGCCCCCCATCCATCTGAAAACCTGCCAGAACGGGGCAAACGGCAACGGGGGGATTTTTACACCCAGCCACCACAGCAGACGTATCAGAGGCGGTGCGTAATTACTTTTCCACATCTTACGGCTGGCCATTATCGCCAGCGCCTTGCGTTTTCGAGCTGCAAATTCCATCTCTTTTCTCCAGCTATTTTCAGCCATCTGACTGGCTCCGTAACCGCTCTGCGCGCAGAAGCTCCCGGACCATACGCTCACTGGCATATCTCGCCTCTTCAGCAGTGACGGTGGCCACAACATTTCCCTGCAGGTCATAGCGGGAGGCACCTTCCCGCATCCGGGACAGATAACCCGCCGACCGGGTCAGGCTTTTCAGGCACTTAATCACCTGCTTATGCGACAGCGGCAGGTCGCGGCTCGCTATATCGGCAAACAGCTGTTCACGCATCCCGGTTGCCAGCAGACGCGGGGCGTTACCGTCAAACAGCTGCGGCCAGAACGCTTTCAGGGTCATGATAGCCTGCTCCGGCGGCAGCAGTTGAAGATAACGCACAGGAGGCGGAGCCTTTGCTGCTTTGACCGGTTCTGCCGTAGCCTGGCGTGCGGCGGCTTCAGCCGCCTTTTTCGCCTGCTCCAGTTTCTCTTTTTTGACCTTCCAGGCGGGCGGCGTCGAGACCACCACGACTTTTTTGCGGCGAACCACACCCTGCGTGTTTGTGACATTCGCTCCTGTGTTTTCCACTGCAGGCTTTCGTTTCAGGCTCAGTACAGGGCGCTTCTCTTCAGTCATATTCCGGCACTTTATTTACGGTTAAAATGAGGTTATAAAGTACGCCAACATTAGCGTCAACATACCCCTGAGATGGTGGCCTGATGTCCATAATTAAAATGAAGTCACATACAGAATTTCACCCGGCCTCGTCCGGGTCTTTTTTTACATCGAGACGACAATCCCCAGCACCGCCAGGTGACCCGCATAGAACATCACAAAGAAATGCCGTGGCCAGAACCGTTTAATCTCCCCTCCGACCGATGAGCACACCATTAATACGAGAATCGCGATGGCCAGCCCGGCCAGTGACTCACTCACCTCATTCATATTCATCAGTAACACCATGATGGCCCACAGCGCACCGTACCCCAGCCGTTCCGTCACATGTTGTGCGCGGCAGAGCAGCCAGCTGGCGGTGAGCATGCCCACTCCCGCCATGCCGTAACTGCCACAGGAGAACGGTATCCAGGCGGCAACGATGGCCATGGCGGCGAAGGTGTAACGCCAGAACGGCAGGCTGAACCACCGTAGCGCCTGACCGGTGACGGCAAAGGCAAACAGGATATTACCCGTGTACCACGGATACCCGATAAGCATGAACGGTACCTGGGCGACCAGCGCCCAGCCCCAGAGGCTGTTCAGCTGCGACTGGCGGATATCCGCGTGCCGGGCCAGATTCATCCCCCAGACCAGACCGAACAGCGGAAAGCAGCCCCGGCCCAGGAGACGCATAAGCTCGTTGTTATCTGCCAGCAACAGGCCGGTGTGGTCAGTGACCATCAGAAGCAGGGCCACCGTTTTAATCATATCCGTCTGCCCGGGCGTCCAGGTCAGCAGCGCCTTAAGCCAGCGGTCTGCGGCGCTGACGCGTATTACGTGTGATGTCATCGTGATTTCCCTATTTATCCCTGATATTGCTGTGCCTGACAGAAGTCGCGGGTGCGTCAGTCACCCCCGAGGGTCTTCTCGCGGTTCAGGTCGCGCACCATGTCCCGCTCCATCTGCTGCAGGCGCTCGCGCTGCAGACTCTCTGAGGCGACCTGTTGTATCGCGGCCTCCTGGCGCCGGGTCTGCGGGTCATCCGGCAGCAGCGTTTTCTCTTCGCCCGGGCGGTCACGCTCCAGGCCGCGAATCACGTCCCCGATAACCTCTTTTATCCGCTCGCCCGGCTCGCCCGCTCTCTTCTCCTCCCCGGCCACTTCCCGGGCAGTCTGTTCCGCCTGTTTTTCCATCTCCCGGCGCTGCGCCTCTTCTGCGGCCCGCTGTGCCAGAACCTCTGGCGGGAGCGGGATGTCAGTACCGGTATCAGGGAGCGGTGTATTCGGCAGGGGGTCAGCCCAGACCCGCCCACCGGTGATGGCCTCCGGGTTCCAGGGCCGGTCGTCGCCGGCAAGGCGTACTATCACCCCGCTGTCGGGGTTGTCGCGGGCTATTCTGACGCCTTCGCCCATATTCCCGGCCAGCAGACTTTCGCCGTTGCGGCTGTTCTGCAGCGCCACAAACCGGGCCGTTTCGTCTCCCATAATCCGCCCCTCGCCCCCGATAGCCTCCAGCCGCCCGTCCCTGTCCGTCAGCGGACTGAGCCAGATACCGGCGGCTTTGCCGTTTTTATCGAATGCCGGCAGGGCCACATGTGGCTGCGGATATTTTTTACCGGGTGAGATGAATTTACCCGGAGAGCGGCCTCTGGCCAGGCCGGACTGTTGCAGGGCGGCCCGGCCTGCTGCGGTTTCATCCAGCGGCTGTGCACGGCCATAGAGCTGACCGGCATTCCTCACCGCCCGGTCGTTACGGGGTTCCAGAATATCATGCGCCGTCGCTTTCTCAGGTGAGTTCTGGATAGCCTTTATCCAGCCCTTACGGCTGTCGGTATAGACCTGAACATGCTGTTTCATGCGGGATAATCCCACATAGGCAGACTCGAAGCTGGCCATCTGTTCCCGAGCACCGGCCACGCCCTCCAGCGCGATGGCATACCGTTCGCTGGCCCCCTGGGCGCCGTGGGCGGTGATGGCGTAAGCGAGGTCGATATGCTGCTGGGCTTGCTCCACCTTAGGGTTCAGCGTGCGGGTGGTTTTACCGTCAGACAGCGTGACACTGTCACCCGAGACCGCTTTCACCTCCCACACGCTGTTCGCAACATACCCCCGTTCCGGGTCACTTTTGCTGAACCGCATTCGGTCCCCCTGAGACACGGTGATCTTTTCCTGACGATAGAGCGTGACGCCCTCTGACGATGCCTCCCGGGGTGAGATAAATCTCTCCTTTCCTTCACTGTCTGTCAGGGTGATCAACTGATTATCCTTATCCACTTTGCTGATACGGTGGTATGCGTTATCAACCAGCGCAACCGCCTCCTTGTGAGCCGTCCAGGTCGACAATTTGCGCAGTTCACCGTCACGTATATTACTCGTGACCAGCACCGGCAGGGTGATTTCCTCTTTTCCGGTTTCCCCGTTCTCCCGCCGTGCATCATGGATCAGACTGTTCAGCGCCCGCCGGTCCTTATTCAGATGGGTGATCACCAGCGTCTGCGACTGTGCCTCCGGGGTCCGTCCGGTATAGTCCTTCACCAGCGCCTCGTAGAGCGTCGCGGGCTGACCTGCCGGCAGAGTTTTCCCCTCGCTCAGCGCCTTTTGTATCGCCTTTTCCTGCGCCGGCGTGAATTCCACCACAGAACTGCCCGGCACCCAGGCGCCTTCTTTTCTCGGCACCTGCTCCGGCGTGACCTGTTCAATAGTGGACAGCGCACGGCTGATATCCCGGTCAATAAGGCTGTAGACCGCCGGTCTCAGCTCAGGCACCTGGCGCACGATTTCTTTCATGATGGCCACATCAGCCGCGCTGCGCTGCTGCATCAGACGGAACGGCTGGCCCGGCGCAATGGACTGCAACTGGTCGGTATCGCCGCTGAGTACAGCGCGACCTCCTCCGGCTGCAATCAGGGAGAGTGCTTTCGCGGTGTCTGCCAGCCCGACCATCGAGCTCTCATCGAGCAGGAACAGCGTGTTGCTGAAATCCGGCGTCTGGCCGTTGCGCTGCAGCAGCTGCGTGTCATGCAGGAATGAGGCGGTCGTCTGCGCGTCGACGCCGGCGCTCTGCATCTCGCCCACGGCGCGGTGTGTCGGTCCCAGACCGATGACGCGCGGGCGGGCCTCTTCCGGCAGCAGGCTGATGGCGCTCATGACGGATTTGAATTGCGTGGTTTTCCCCACCCCGGCATACCCCTGGACCACCGTAAACCGGTCCGGGGTCTCGAGTATCATCCGGGTCGACGCGCGCTGACCGGCGGTCAGGTCTGTCATGAGGCTACCCGGCACCCGGTCCATCAGCGGCGTCATCGCACCCTTACCTTCCAGCACCCGCGTCAGGACGCTTTTCTCCGCATCCCAGGTCTGGCGGGAAATCAGCAGGTCATTGCCGTGTCCGGAGGCCACCGGCACATTCAGCAGACTCCCGGCCTTAATCTGCGCCTGAATGGTTGCCTCTATGTCCTTCATCGGGACTTTGCCGCCGGTTTCCAGCGCCGTGGCCAGCAACTGCGGGCGGGTAAAGGTCAGGCTGTTGCTCTCCAGCAGCGGCACGGAAAGGTGAATCGCCTGCTCTGCCGGGGTATGCAGTCCGGCTTTCTGCTGTGCGATGGCCGCCTCCAGGTCTGCTTCTCCCGAGCGGACCTTCAGCTGCTCTGAGACCACGCTGAACGCGGTGTGCCGCGCCAGTTTCTCTGTGGTGCGGGCCGCGTCCTGCGCGGAGTACAGCCGGATATGGCTCCCGCTCTGCGCCAGCTGGTTCAGCGTGGCGTTATCCAGCTCACGTTGTGTCACCGAGGCAAAGACGGTCGCCGTTTCGCTGACCGACCGGCCGGGACTCTCCACCCAGCCGTGGCCGACCTTAATCCCGTCGAACGGACTGCTGCCGACAGAAAGCGACTGGGTGGTTTTCTGCCCCGGCCGCTGAACCGTCAGCTGCCCGGCCTCCGCTTTCAGCACCGTGACGCTATCCCCGCCCTTCAGGCGCGTGTCGGGGATTTTCCCGAGCACCGCCAGACGTTCGCCCTCTGCCACCGGCAGCTTATCCGTGCGAAACAGCGTCCACTGGCTGTCGACGGCGGAGACTTTCAGGTCCAGACGCTCCCCCTCGCGGTCTTTCAGGGTCAGCATGTTGCTGCTGGCCGTCACACGGTCAATGACAAAGCGGTCATGCTTCCGGGTCTCCGGGTCCCACCGCTCCATGACCATCCCTTCGCGGTAGTAGTCCCGCACGCCCCGGTTCTTGCTGTCCAGCCAGACCGGCGTCAGCGCGGCCACCATCATGTCCCGGCTGCCGAGCGCCCCCTCATTTTTGAGGGTGTCGCGGATAACGTTATTCAGGACATTCTGCTCACGCGTGCCGCTGATTTGCGCCACGCTCTCCTGCCCTTCACGCACGCTTGCGGCAAACTCCTGTGCCAGCCGGCTGTAGCGCGCACTCTTGTCCGGCTCGCTGATGATGTCTGCCGTCGCCTGCTTTCCGCCCTGCCACCGGTAGGTGTTCACGCCGCTGTCTTTCAGGACTGTCAGCGCGCTCCCGGTTCCGCTGCGCTTGCCGCTGTCGGAGAGCAGGACCTGCACGTTATGGCGCATGGCGCCATCGAGCAGGGAAATCGTCTCCTTCAGGCTCAGCTTCTCCGCCTGGTCGACAATTAAGGTCCCGCCCGGGATAAACGCCGTCCCGTCCTGCAGGGCAGATTTGCCTGTGACGGTTTCTCCGGCCAGCCGCGCATCCCCGGCAAGAAACTCCCGGGAGCGATTATCGGCAGCGAGGATATGCACGTCGCGTCCCTGTTCCCGGGTCATCAGTGTCAGTTCAGCAACCCGCTCCCGCTGGCCTGCCGCGCCGCCCTGACCGGCGACAATCCCCATCGCCGGACGGTCCTGCGCCAGGACGCTGACCGCATCGCTGAAGGTTTTTTCGCGCACCACACCGGCATCCGGCGTGACGGAGACGTGGTTCTGGCGCTGCACCTCCTGGCTGAGCGCCTTCACGGAGAGCTCATCGAGGACGTGAATGTTTGAGGTGAAGAGGCCTTTCTCCCGGTCGAGCGGGATAAGCTGCTCCCGTTCAATCGCCGCATCGATGCCCGTCCGCGCAAGTTCAAAGACGCCGGGTTTTGCCTCCAGCTGACCAACCGTGCGCGCCAGCACATCGGCATAGGTAAACTGCACCTTACGGTCGCTGAGGCCGGCAATGGCCCGGGTCACCACGTCCGCGATATCCGGCCCGTCGGTTTTCACCGGCGCTGCGGGTGCGCGGGCCAGCTCTGCTGCATGTGCGTCAGCAGCCTCACGGTAGCCACGGATGTCGAAGCCGGTCTCCTTCAGCGTGTTCATCCACTCCACCATCTTCTCTGCCGGATCGATGGCTTCCTTCGACTTGCGGGTATCGAGCGCGGCCACATCCCGGGACTTCAGGGACGCATCGGGTCCTGCCGCCTCCCTGAGCTCCTGGCTGCGCGTGGAAAACGCCTCTACCGGCACGTCCTTCATCTCCCACATGCCGTGCTTGCCCGCGTCGACTGTCTTATACCCCATAGACTCAATATCGGCCCTGAGAGCGCTCTGGTATATCTTTCCAAGCGCGATGCGGTTAGCCAGCAGATTTTCGGAAAACCCGGTTTTACCGACGGTATCGCTGGCCAGCGTCTGCCATTTATCGCCGTTCTGAGTGGCGTTAATGACCACGCTGTGCGTATGTATCTGAGGCTCCTGAGCACGCGATGTATCGTGGTTAAACCGGGCGATAATCAGATTCCCGGTCAGAACCGTTTCAGATACGCCGTCTTTCTGCACCCGCGTGCCGGCCAGAGACTCCACCTGATTCAGCGCCACCGTCACCGCACGGTTATGCGCGTCAATCAGGCGCTTATCGCCACCCAGCATGGCCAGCATCGAGACACTTTTGGGCGCCGAAAAGGTCAGATCATAACCGGGACGGTGCTTGTTGACGCCGTCCTGCATCCGGGTAAGGTCGCTGCCGTCGGGGAGTTTTCCCTGCAGCAGTTCCGTGAAGACCTGTTTGTCCACCTTTCCTTCCAGTCCCAGCGCTTCCGCGCCTTTGCCCTGCCAGCGCTCTTCCATACTGCCGGTGACGTAATAATTGTCTTTCTCTGTGTAGTAGTTACCGGCACTGCCAGCCGATTTCACTTGGCTGAAACTGAGCATCAGAAATTCCCCCCAATCTCAATATCATCCTGCTCATCTCGGCGGTGGCTATGGTTAATGTTGACCTCTTCACGCCGCTGCATCTCGCGCTGCGTCTGCTCATCAGCCAGCCAGGTGTCATACGCCTGCATGTCTTCGATTTCACCGTCCTCATTCATGCCAGCCGGCATCACCTCCTGTCCCGTATCTGCGGGCTGTTGCGCCAGCTCCTGTTCTGTGCCGCCGGTCGTGGCCGCCGTCGCAGCGACAGAGGACGCCGTCGCGCTGGAAGCAGCAGTAGTAGTAGCTGCCGGTGCCGGGCGGGTTAACGGCACGGTCGTGACTGTAGCCTGTGGCGCTTCTGACGCCTTAACGGATGGCGGTGCGGCCAGCGTTTCAGCTGTCGACGCGGACTTCACGGGTGCAGGTGAGACCGGGGCGTTTTCCGGCTCTGGCTGTCCGGGCGATGTCCTGCTGTCTGCATCACTCTGTTCAGGCTCCGGCGCATCCGGCGTGAAAAGCGCCCGTGCCAGACTGCCTTCAGCCTCACGCGCTTCCAGCAGAGCACTAAGCCGTGCATCCACCCGCGTATCGAGAGTGCGCTGAATAAATCCCTCGGCAATTTTCGGGCGCGGTTTGTACTTCAGGGCCAGCTTCACGGCCGGGTACGGTCCGGGCAGCGTGACGTAACAGGACAGATCCGGGAGTGTCTGAATATCGGAATAGCTGACCAGCGTTTCACGCTCTTTTTCTTTCCCGGTCGACACCCCGTCACGCACAGGGTCTGCACCGTAGGAGTACTGTTCGCTGGCCTTGAGAATTTCTTTCTCGCCAATCTCACCGGCGGCAAACTCCGCTATTTCCCGGCTGGGAGAGCGAAAGAAGGCCCGGGTGTTCATCACGTCAAAGAGTGTGGCGGCGGGTTTCACACCGTAGATATCTTCTAACTGGGCATAGGACTGAATACCGAACACATAGCAGCCGCCGAACTTACGGGCTTCCGGCAGGATTTCGACCAGGTCCGGCAGCTTGTGCAGCGTGGGCAGCTCATCGGCAAAAATCCACACGCGCCGGTTGCGGTTCTCCCCCATCGCCAGCAGACCCCGGATGGCAATCGACAGCCACATCGAGATAACCGGCTTCAGGGAAGCATGCGTATCCGCATTAGAGGAGATGAACAGCCAGCCATTTGGCTGGTCCTCACGCACACCGCGCATCCAGTCCCGGATAGTGAACGGCTCGCCATTCTTCTCAATGCCCTGCAGGTAGCGGATGGCCTTGACGTAGTTGGTCAGCACCGCACGGATACTGATAGCGGTTTTCTCAATTTTTTCTTCCACCAGGTTCGCCGCCGGTGTGTTCTGCAGATAGGCGCGCAGCTTGTCGATTTTGATGGAGAGCATGGTGTCGACCAGCTTCTCGTAGCTGCGGTCCTTGTCTTCTCGCATCAGATACGCGCCCTCGGCAAAAATCGTGCGCCCTGAGCCCTGCCAGAACGGGTCCTCTTTGGTCCCCATCGGGATAAGGGTATTGGAGACGTTATCGAAGTCCGGCAGCGTCAGGCACTCTTTCCACAAATCCCAGGCCGCACAGCGCGAGTCCAGTGGGTTGAGGATTTTATCGAGCGACGGATCGTAATAGCTTTTGACAAACTCACAGGAGCGGTCGTAGATGATGGCCATATCGCCCCGGGCGCGGACGTAGTTCAGGAGACGGCGTATCACTTCGGATTTACCGGAGCCCACGGTCCCGTGGAGACAGAAGTTCTGGATTTCGGAGTTCAGCAGTATCGGCAGGTCGCCAATTTTAATGTCCGAGGCCATACCATCACGCTTCATCTGGCGGGCCACTTCTTTCGGTTTGTCGGACAACTGGCGCCCGCCAGTATTCTCATCCTCGCTCTGCTGTTTCCCCTGGCGGCCCAGTACCCAGCTGGCAACAAAGAACGTCACGATACAGATGACGAGAGAAACCACGGCGGCGAAAACAAAACTGGTCCACAGCTGCTCACCGCACCAGATAGTGTATTTATCGGCCAGGATTTGTTCTGAGGTATATTCCAGCGACTGGCCGTAATACTGAATGGTGTAGACGGGCTGGGAGCGGATAATATCGCGCATGGGACCGAGCGTCGTACACCACCAGTACACGCAGCCGTTCACAAAGGTCTGCCAGCTGAGCCGGTACATCAGCATCAGTCCACATAACGCCCAGAATAAAATAAACAGCACGTAAAATATAATATTGGCAATCTGGCCAAACATGCGAAAGCGCATATTGGCAATCTGACCGCCCTGCGTCATATCTTTGGCATTGAAGCTCATGGCAATAATCCGTCAGTAAACCATTGAGGAAGAAATGCCGGATATCAGGAAAATATCCGACAGAAGGTGATTACATCATTAAAACATTCCGCCGATGGCGGCAACGCCTCACAGGCGCACAAGTAAATTGCGCACCTACT
The DNA here is from genome assembly GCF_016516145.1 of Klebsiella sp. S69. NCBI lineage: Bacteria > Pseudomonadati > Pseudomonadota > Gammaproteobacteria > Enterobacterales > Enterobacteriaceae > Klebsiella > Klebsiella sp. S69. The sequence goes on from NZ_JACVUU010000035.1 coordinate 19,037, forward strand.
CACCGTTTGAGTAAAAACAGAAAAAAACACAAAGAGGAACCCGCCATTTTAAATATGGCAGGTATTATTATCGAAGCACATATCTATTCATTGATTAAATCACAAGCTTTTTTATATCCGTGCTCACATGATTTTTTCAGATATACATAGCCGGTATGCTGATTCATAGATACACCGCTACCATTAGAGTATGAAACATATAGGTTGAACTCAGCTTGGCCATTTCCCTTATCAGCTGCTTTTTCCCACCAGTCTACCGCCTTACTCATGCTACGCTCTACACACACTCCACGTAAGTAGTAATTACCAATATTAAGATATGCCATATCATAACCTTTGGCTGCTGACGAGGATAAAAGTTCCCATATCCTATCACAGCGTGCATCTCGAGACTCTGACTCCGAATATAATATCGCCAAATCATTTTGCGCCCTTGGTTCACCATTACGCGAGGCTTTAACTAACCACTCTTCAGCTTTTTTTCGGTTTTTCTTGACACCTGTCCCGTAATAATAGAAAGAGCCTATATCTGCCTGCGCCTCAGCGTTGCCTTGCTTTGCAGCTTTACCTAACCAGTAAAAAGCTTTTTCATAATCCCCGGACACTATCATATACATTCTGCCTATTTTGAACTGTGCTTGTGCATCGCCTGCAATTGCATCTTTCTTAATCTTGCTATAATAGTCATCGTTTGACCATGCATTAAATAGCGTAAAAAGAAAAATCCCACCGATCAAAATATTGTATTTTTTCATTTCGATATCTCCCTGCATCAAAATTTTCTTTTTTAATAAAATCACTCACTCAATAATCTGCATGGCTGTTTATACCATAGGAGTTTCCGCAAACATCTACGTCGCTAATCATTGGCAGTCCACTTGCAGGATTCACATCAGAAATGCTGCCATTAAAATCTGGAACGCTGGGCATATGAATTTCGCATCCTGAACCGGAAGTATTACTAATAGAAAAATCCTCTTGACCCATATAGCTTAGAGAATCTGAAAATTCGTTTAAGCAATACGATGGATTACTACTGATAACTTTGCTACTTGCTACAAACGGTTCTACCTGAGCAAACGAAGAGTCATTACCGTAACGGCGTGGGTTAATACGACTATTCCTTACAGAGATTAGGTTCGTTTGAGAAGCCAACCGCAGGCTTCTGCTTAGATAGAAAGGATGAAAGAAAAATACAAACATTAAACACAGAGCAGGATGTATCAGAGCAAAAAGGAGCACAAAGCTCATGTACTTTAAATTATTACTACAAAATGGAGGGTATTTCACTTTCCTCTTAACAACAAACTTTACATATTCAAAAATCCCAAACCAAATTACAGATAAAGCAGTGAGGAAAATAGTAATAATCAGGAGGTAACCATGTGATAAACAAGAAAGGCATACCATCATCGACATAAACATATTTTTCATACCCCTCCCTAGAACATATATTCTTAACGCTTATGCTTCTCCTGGAAATCGAGAGCCTTTTTCGTCAACTCATCTCGGGAATCAGCCCCGGGAATTAACTCTTGATGTTCCCTTCTGACATTATATTCACTTTCAAATTTATTTCCTGCTGTTTTGTGGTGATTTTCCAGATCGCTCTGTTGTTTCTTCACTTCACCACCCTGCTGCTGAATTCCCTGTTGGCTTTCTCGGTGCGCCTGTTTATTTTTAGACAGCATTGTATCAACTGACTGACCAACATTATCTTTAATTCCAGCATCCCGAGTCATGGTATCAATGCTACCAGCATTATGTCCGTAGTCGTTCATTACCGTACCACGATCACCACCACCTGATACACCAGACATGTTCTGGCCAATGGACTCTCGCCCTTGTTGGTAAGCACCATCAATCTTAGGCTCAACCTGAGCTTTGACGAACTCACGCGCTAGGGCTTCACGTTGCGCAGCAACTTCTGGCGAACTTGTGTTGGTCAGTATGGATTCTGCATTCTGCGGTGAACGTTGCTGGACAAAGTTAGCAAACTGCTGAGTCAGATTTTCACTCATCTGGCCGCTCATGCTCTCTGTCCGTGAAGCCATTTCACTGTATTCATGACTGCGTGTCCGGCTATTCGTATACTGGTCATAGCTGTTTTTAGCACTTGAGAGTGATGCTGCAAACTGGTCAACACGTGAACTGGCATTATTATCCGTAATATTGCCTGATGTGGAATTTTTTCGACTGGTAAAGTAATCTGATCCTTCTTTAAAGTCTTTAGCTGCCTGACTACTTATATCATGACGACTGTCTTCTGATTTACGGCCTGATTGTCCAACCGAATCTGTTGAACCAGAACTAGCAGTACCATTTATTGAAATTTTTCCACCGGCTTCCGCTCGTCCTCCGGTACCGAAAACTTCAAATCCACCACTTACTTTAGCGCTGCCATAAATTTCACCATTGACCGAACCTCTCGTATTTTCATCCATAAGATTCTGGAAGGATTGCTCGTTGCTGATGTTATTGGCTTTAGCATTTGAAACAACGGCATTCCACATCTTGCTTCTGGCCATTGAATCCTGCGACGACTCAGTATTATCGGCCCCGGTTGTTGTCGACGCGCTGTTCCCTTTATTTGTGCCGAACTGCTGCAGGCTGTTCCAGGCACTTGTCACGCTGCTGTTATAGCCATGAAGCGCACTTTCAGCCTGCACATCCGACTCTCTGGCCATCTGCTGCTGCGCACTGGCTATCTGCCGACCGACGTTGATATCCACTGGCAGTTTTGACATTGCACCACCACTGTCCCAGACCATTGAGCCATCCCTGGTCTGCGTGCTCATTGCCCCGTTCCCCAGCTGCCGCGACATCTGCCCGAAGCTGGTCGTGCTGTTGGTGCCCCAGTTGTAGCCGCTGACGTTCTCCATCTGCATATTGGCGAAGGAGTAGTTGCCATCGACGACACCGGATGCGGCCTGCGACGTCGAGCTGAGTCCGGACGAGGCAAAGTGGCTGTAAGCGCTGGAGAAGCCGGCACCGATGTTCTTGACCATATACCAGGTGAGTGGCGGTATCATCATCGAGATATACCCCGCCGTGGTCGCAATATCTGAGTTCTTCAGCTGGACCTGAGAGAGCTCTGAAAGTACCACCGGGACACCGTTCTGTTTTGCGTAGTAGGCCATCGCGCTGTTCAGGATCGAGTAGACCAGCGGCCAGGACTGCAGCCATATCAGGGCAAACGCGTAGCCCTTTATCACCTGCAGCGTCATCAAGTTGAACATCGCGCTCATAACCAGTATGGGGAACAACCCAATCATGATACCCATGATCACCGTCTGCATCATCGGCAGAGAGCGCAATGCCTGATGCCCCATCGTGGCCTGTGCCAGACGCTGCTTTTCCAGTGACGTGGTGTTGGCGATGTTCACAAGACTTGCCGTGTCGCCGCTGCGGGACGCGTAGCTCTGGATACCGTTGCGAAGCGCATTCATGGTGACGTTCTGACGGATAATCTGCCCGGCACTCTGGCCTGAACTGTAGAAGTAGCTATAACTGTCGCCTATCATCTGGCTGAACAGCAGGTCCGGATTCGGTTTGCCGCCAAACATCTGGCGCACATAATAACTCCAGGTTTTCCCGCCGGTCTGAGAGTCAAGTGCTAACGCTGACTTCAAATCACGTGAAGCCTCCAGACAGGTCTGGAACTTGTTGTTTTTATCGAATACCCCTCTCAGTGGGCTGGGATTAGAAAACACCAGTGTGTACGGATCGGACGAGTTCATCAGCTCCTCAAGGGTGTATTTGCCATTGAGAAAGATATCGCCCATCACGCAGTTCTGGACATAGTCGGAGAACAGGGTGGTGATTTCGGGGTTCTGCGAAACAAAATCGGTGCTTTTCGCCACCAGGTTTCCGCCAAACAGCATCCCGGTCTTACTGTAGGTGACACTGTCGGGCAGGGAGAAAATCATCTCGTAGCTCTGTACCAGGGCATTACCCACACGGGTGATCAGCGACGCCGGAATGGCCAGGCCAACCGGGACGTTATCCACTTTGTAGACCTGCGCCACGTTGCTGTAGTCGATTATCTGTACAGGTGTACGGACGACAACCAGCATCGAAACCAGGGTCAGGGAAAACACCCAACCGACAAGGTCCATGATGTTGTGTTTTTTCACCCAGCTGACGGCCACAATCAGCACCGAAAACGCGATGCACATTTTCTCAATGGACGACCAGGTGGCGGTCCCCATGAACGCCGCGATGGCATTGAGATTACCCCGCAGCCAGTCGCCGCCGGCGATGGTGTAGATTTCAAGTGGCGTCATCAGAGGCTCCCTCCGAAATGGTAGTTGTTCTGGTAGCGGGTCATCATGCGGGCGGACACCTGCTGACGCATATAGCTCATCTGCCGGTCAACAACCAGCAACGCGTCCTGCTGAACCTGGACACGGGACTGAAAGGCAGCAATCTGCACACTCGCCTGATTCAGGTTTTCCAGAATTAAATCCATTGTCGACTGCGGGTAGTTACCGGTTGAGACCATCGCCCGGGCCTGCTGGATGAGCTCCTGAATGTACTGCAGCAGAATGTCGTAGCCGATATAGTCCGTCAGCTGGTAGATGAGCGTATTAGACACACCGAGCATCTGCGGGTCGACAAGATATTTGAATACCGGGATGGTCGTGCTGCTGATAAAGCCTTTTTCCATTTCTGTGAGCGGCTGGTCTGCAACGGCCTTATTCTGAATACTGCTCAGGAGAGCAGAAATCTGGTTTTTCAGCGCCTTGTTTGCGGCTATGGTGACCGTCGCGTCTGCCACCACCTTCAGGCACTTCTCTGAATCGTTGCAGTGGTAGATTTTAGCCGTCCCCCCTTCCATCATGGCTTTAATCAGGTCCTGGTCTGTGGTGCGTGCCGGCAGCGGCGTAATCTCACTGTTCTCACCAAAAATCAGCGTCCCGGTCAGCGTCATCACAAACTCTTTCAGCTCCTTATTGCCGTCAAAAAGCCGGTTTTTGGACAGGGCGTTCCACATGATGTTGATGTTCTTCATGACGCGCTCCTTGTCCTTATCGCTGGCTTTATCCTGCACCTTGCCCATCTGCCCGCCAACCGAACAGCCCTGACGCGATGCCGCCCAGTCGGCAAAGATATTGCTCTCGCCGGCAATGTCCTGGCAGACCTTCTGCTGCGCCACCTGGGTGCGGGGGAACAGGCCGCCAACAATGCCCTGCGCGGCCTGGCACGAACTGAGGTTCATGCTGTTAATGTCGCTGGCCATCTTCTGCAGGAAGTCTTTGGCCGTTTTGATTTCGGGTACCGTGGTCTGCAGGGCAAGGTCAAAGAAGTAGCCCGCCGCGTTGGACATGATTTGTTTGCCGAAGCGCTGCAGCTGCTCGCTGTTAATGAAGCTGAATGAGCCCAGGTAGGCATCGATGCCGCCGCAGCCGGCGTTAATATCCGGCAGGGTCATGCTGACCAGCTGGATGGTTTTCACCTGCGTTCTGGCATACAGCGAACCGCCGGAGGCATAGCCCGCTGCCTGCCCCTGCCAGACCTGCGGCTGGCTGGTATTGGACGCGAACCCCAGCTTGTTGAAGAAGTTATTCATATCGCCGTTCACATCGGCGGCTGCCGGGAGAGACAACCCCAACAAAAAACCGCCCGCCAGCGCGGCCCTTTTAATGTTGCCCATTCCCGGTCGCCCCCATCATCTGAAATACCGTATCCACTCGCGCCATAAAACCCTGCGCATCTGTGGCACCCTGCAGAACCGGGTAAGCGGCCAGCGTGTTCACGTTGACCAGAAACGTGGTCGGCGTGGCCACCGGGATGTTCGGAAAAAAGGTCTGCATCACCTCAGGCGGTACCGGGAGCGCCTCGGGAAAGGCCTCATCGCCCTGCCCGTCAATGGTGTAAGGGAAGACAGAGAAACCGTACTGCCCGGCCAGCTGCTTCAGGACCGGGTCAAACTTATGGCAGTACGGACACTTTCCCTGCATGAACAACACCACTTTCCAGTCCCGAAGGTCCACCTGCCTGCCGTTGCTGAGACGGAACCAGCGGGGCTGAGAAACCGGCGTCACCGCGCGCGGAGCGCCATCCTGCCGGGAGGCAGATGAAGCGCCGGAGATACCCTGCGGGTCCCAGAGCGACCTCACCTCATCGAGTGTGCCCGCCTGCGCCATGCCGGAAAGGGCCAGGAGCAGGGTCACCGTTGCGGCTGTTTTAGTTGTGTTCTTCAGGCTGTTTTTCACGGGCCTTCTCCTCCTTTTCGGCTTCTGCAATGAGGGCGTTGAGAATGCGGTATCCGCCGAACACCACCATGCCCAGCCCGAAGATTTCTCCGGCCTGCACGGCCAGCTCAGGCTGCTTTCTGACGAGCCGGGCGATGAGGTGGAAAAATACGCCCACGGCCAGCACCCACATCCCGGTAATGTCTAAATCGGGAAAACGAATCTTTCGCATCACTCATTCCTTAAAAATTGGGTTTAAAGTCGCTGGAGACATAGAGGAACTGTTTCGCCAGGTCGTCCTGGCTGATGAAGCCGTAACTCAGCGGCTTCACCTGACCGCTTTTCGGGTCGACCAGCATCATCGCAGGGAAGTACTTCACGCCGAGTTGTGCGGCCTGTCCCTGATCCGTCCGGCTGTCGGGCAGCATGGGGTTAATGACGCCGTCGACCGACACCGGTATCACGCTCAGGCCGTAGGTTTCGCGGAAGTTCTGGATCACCTGGACCAGCTGGCCGTCAATGGCTTCGCGCCCGCGGTAGAAGAACATCACGCCAAAATGCTGTGCGAGGGTCGAGATAGCCCGGCGCTGTTCGGCATAGTCGGCAGCCAGCTGGTTTTTCACGGTGCCGTTGTAGTGGCTGTACTGCAGGTTGTAATCGAGTTCCGGGTGCGCCAGCATGGCTTTCTTCGCGCTCATCGAGAACAGGCCGGCCTGCTGCGTCCAGTAGTTCTGCAGGCGGAAGTACTTCACAAAGGCCGGTACTGAGGGATACATAATCGCTTCCGCCAGGGCTTTCTTCGTCGCCTGCTGCAGGAGAGCCTGCTTCTGGAGAATATCCATTTGCGGTGGCGGGGCCGCCGGTACTGGCGGCTTTTCAGCTTCCCGGGACTTCAGCTTCTCGTTGTACCACTGCCAGCCCGCATCTTTGGCGAAAGCCGGCAACAGGGTGCAGCAAAGGCACCCCGCCAGAAGGGCGGTGTGTATTTTTCGCATGATAAATACCTGTTTTAATCAGTGTGGCTGGCGGGAAAGTTGCCGGTAGGCAGCGTGTTTATCGAGCAGGTGAATGACTTCACCCTGACCACTGCGCAGTTCAAAGCGGTAGCCGCTGCAGTAAAGGGGGAAATCGTTTATCGTTAAATTCACCCGCTCCCCACCCCGGACCACCCACGCGACCTGAGACTCCCTGTCACACTGGATACCCCATGCGCGGTTGGTGGCCATAAATGCACTAATCTGTTTATCCCGCCACAGGCTGTAAGACATGATGCTCACCAGAAAAACAACAAACACGCTGACAAACAGCATCACCATTCCATACGATTTTTTCTCTTCCATCCCTGTTCCTTTATTTCCCCTTCTGTAAAAGTCTGGTCAGCGCCGAAAAAAACAGATAACTCATAAGCCCGGCACCGCCCATGCAGAGAATAAAGATAACGCTCAGGATATAATCACTGCCTGATGTTCCTTTGACGGCATCCCATGAAAAGTACAGCACCGGAGAAATGATAATTCCCGTCAGCGTCAGTCTCAGCGAAAAATCGACGGCAGGATTTCTGTGAAAATTAACTTTCATTCTCCTCTCTCCCGTTACGAGTATTCTGTTTTACACTGTCAGCCTTGTGCAGCCCGATAACGTAGAAGATGAGTGATGCCGCCCCCATCCCCATTGACTCAGACCAGCCCCGTGCAGACAGACTGGCAAACGCAACGGCAACAGCGGCCTGGCACGTCAGGGCACCCAGGAATATCAGGAGCAGACGGCGGCCTGACATGCATAAAGCAATACCAGTCGGAATAAAAAGAAAGACCACAAGCAGAACAACCACCATCAATGACGCGGCCATTTAATCACCTTTAGATATGTATGTTATTAAAGAGGGGTTACTTTGCAGAAGACTGTGTGAGAAGCTCTTTGATGCGTTCTTTCGTTTTTTCTGTCAGCGCTGAGTTCTCAGGAATAGACTGGTTCTTCATTAAATCCTCCATGAAGTTCGTGAAATCCAGCTGGTCAAAGTTAATACGCTGAAGCTCGTCCACGCTGATACCCCGACAGTCCGGGCTTTTCGCTCCACCAAATCCGATATGCAGCTGGCCGTTACGTCCCTGCTGCTGAACAATCTGCGCCAGTTTTGAATCAAACTGACAGTAGCTGCGTTTTTTCTCCAGACAGACACCCAGGACTTTTTTCGAACAGAACTCCCCGATGCTGATGGTCAGCTTGTTTGCTTTGGCTTTCGCGAGCGCCTTATCTTCGCCGCTGCAGCGCGCCAGCCCCACATCCTGCCCCCAGCCACTGTCCTTGCAGCAGTTACTGAATCCGGCGGCGAACTTCTTGCAGTATTTCGCATTGCCGGTGAAGGCCCTGACATTCACGCCGTCCATCTCAGCCACGTCCTTACCGGCTGCCGCGAGTGCCGCCAGTTCGGAGACTGCCTGACCAAAATCATTGTTCTTCCCGGAGGCCGCCTTATCGCATTCGCCATCGAGACAGAACACGTCCCCGCCGCAAATCATCTGCTTCCCGCTGGTCCGCGTCTCACAGGAGAACGTGGCGTATTCATGAAGACAGGTCCCGCTTCCGTCCTCACTGTAAAAGGCGCACTGGCGGGATGACAGGGTGCAGGCTTTGTTATCCATCAGAGACTGACAGGCACCAAAATCTGCAGGCTGAGTAATGTACGTGTCCCTGTAAGCCCAGCAGGCCTGATAAACCGGGTACGCTTTCCCGTCCTGCCAGACCTCTTTCGTGCTTCCCGGCTCAGTACATTCTGACGATGTTTTGTTTCCTTCATCTTTGTTAAAGGCGCAGTTCTCAACCCAGGTGACGTCAGGCTCCCACTCTTTTGAGGCGACCTGCATTGTGGCGCGGATGTTCAGCGTGATGTAACCGGAGCGGAGATTCCGGGCCAGTATGCCGGCGAAGTAGCTGACCGAATAGCTGTCATGCAGCTTAATGGTCATAATCTCGTCCCGGCCCTCCACAACCTGATAACCGCCACCGGAAAGGGTTTTCCACTCCTGCCCCCCTTCCACACGAACCGAACCGCCAAGGGCATAGAGCGTCCTTGCCTGCCCCGGTGGCGCATAATTCGGCAGGCTGGTAATGAAATACTGCGCCTCTGCATGAATAAGCGTCCCTGTCACACCAAAGGTGAAGCGGACTTTCACCTGGTCGCCCTCCTGCCAGGCATCCTTCAGCGCCACGCTGTACACCTCTGTCGTCGTCGTATCGTTATAGTGACCGGTAATGGTCGCTGTCCGCATGCAATACTGCTCAACCTGAAGGTCGCGCTCACAGGTGTGGTTCGTGAATTCGCTGCGGTTAACCACCTGGGCCGTACAGGCCTGGCCGGTATCCCCGACAATCGTATCCGCCCGGGATTCGATGTCTTTTGCCGACTGAATAAATGGTGCCTCCGGGGAAACCAGGTCCGGAGGCCGGTTTGTGAATGACTCCGTAATGGTTTTACCGGTCTCGCCCTGGCTGAACTCAGCGGCCGAGTCACCTTTCAGGGCGCTGTCTCCGCTGGCAGTGACACCGCCGTAGTATTTTGTCTGCTCCGGGCTGTCGGTATACCCCGGCAGATTTTGTTCACCGCTGAAGTTTTTCAGCGAGTCCATCCCGCTGCCCTGCACCTGCTTCGCAAAATCCGACCCGGCTTTATAGTCAGTACCGCTGTCAGCACAGGCCGGTGATGCCAGCCAGATGAAGGCACTGAGGACAGAGGCGTGAAGTGTCAGAATGAGCGGGAGTTCTTTCACCGGATACCTCCCAGCATTGTTCTGGCCGTCTGTGCGCAGTCACCTGTTTCCGCCACTTTCTCCAGCGCTTGTTTCAGGCGAATATTGCCGCGCACCACGTCGAACCCCGTCTGACACCGCACCACCAGGGCAGGGACACTCCGGATGTTGTACTGTGCGTACAGCGTCGGGTCGATCTGGACGCCGTCGGTGACACCGTCCTTTACCAGCTGCATCACCGCGTCAGTGGTGGTCTTCATGTCGTTGTTGATTAATCCCCGCAGCGTCGCCGGAATACCGTACTGGCGGGTTTCATGCAGCATGCGCTTCAGCCCCTCTTCCGGTATCGAGAAGGAGACAAAATACAGTGCCCCTTCTGTCGGTTTTTCCTGATTCGCTGCTTTCTGCTGGCTCAGAAGATTATCGATAAACTGGCTGTCTGAGCGGTTGAGTGGATTGCGCTTAATTTGCGCTTCCAGCTCCTGCTGCAGCTGTCTGTCCGGATGCTGGCGCAACTGCTCGCTTAAGTTCTCCTGCTGTTTCAGCCAGGCTCTGTCTTCGGTTGTCGGGCCAACGGCCCCACACACCTTCATGGTCAGTAAGGCCATCACTATCATCGCATTGATAAATTTCATCGGAGACTCCTGTCAGAGGAAGACGCAGTTACGTTTACGCCACATCAGATAGCCGTAGTTCTTTCGTGAGTTGGGGGGATTTCGTCCCGCTTCCCAGCGCATCACGCTGCGACCCACGGGATGGCACTGACCGCTGTCGGGGTACATGTTCACCATCTGATAGCGCCAGCGCTCTTTGGGGATAATCGGGGACGGATACTCATAGCAGACCGCCTTGTCCTTGCCGATGCTCTCCATGATTTGTCCCTGCCGGTGAAGCTTGTACGCCATGCGCTCGCTGACCAGTAACGAGGACTGCAGCGGACTGGACTCGTTACTGACCCAGCCGCTGAACGGGTACATCGACCCCTGAGAGCCGGCGCACCAGAACAGAACATCCAGCGGCATATGAAACGCACTGGCCATCGCATCCGCCGCGCAGGCACCCTGCACAATCGGGTTGGCAAACAGAATGGCTTCCGGATTCAGGATGGTAGTCAGGCTGCTGTCCACCCAGGTCGGGTCAATCTCGGAAAGATACGCAATATCCATATCGCCCCCTTCCAGGCAGCCTGCTGACGTGATGATGTTCAGCCAGTACGTCAGCGGGTATTTGTACCAGTGCACGTGATAGAAGGCCCCGTTCACCTGTTTGTCGTCCTTTTTCGCGGTCCCCATGCCGGTCTTGCCGAGGTTGATGCTGAATCCCCCCAGATTGACCATACAGCCCGGCGAGCGGCTGACGTCCGTCATGGCCATCGGCTCCCAGTACCCGATAGCCAGGCCGGGACGAACAAACAGCGGTGGCGGAGCCGGGCAGAGCTGCAGGGGACTGCCGGGATTGCTGGTATCCGGCAGGTCACCTTTGCCGACCTGCACGCTGCCGAGCGACAGGGGGAAGATACAGCGCCAGCACACATCGGTGATCGGGTTGACGAATCGCCCCTCACAGGAAGGGTCAGCGGCCGCACTGAGGCTGTACCCCCATAATGTCAGGGCACTCAGGAACAGAGTCAGGGTTCTCACGGAAACATCCTTATTTAACAGGGAAGGTCTCAATATTCAGCCGTTCACCGGAGGGGGCAGGCGTGATACGCGCCGGCACCGCGGTCAGCCCGAAACGCTTACTCAGCACGCCGTTCTGGTCGAAATAAATCCGGCTGTCCAGTGCGGCGGACGTGTCCGGCACGCTGCCACGCACCAGGATAATCTTGCTCATCAGGGTTTCCGGCACCTGGCGCTTCATCCACGCCACCTGGTCGGCGTCATCCCCGTTGATGAAATACAGGGTCTGCATAAACGGCACGGTTTTCAGGGGGTTCACCACTTCGCCCTTGCGGGCAAACACCCGGCCCTCATGGTCTTTCAGGTCTTCGGTCAGACGGATGCCGGGGTCAAACCAGCGCTGCTCATACTTCTCTGCCCGTTTAATCCCCTCCACCGGCGCCGGGCGCTGGCTGTTTTCAATGACGCGCTGTTTAAATTCATCCATCGTCTGGTCCCACTGACCGGAGGTCTGCAGTTTCTGCAGACGCTGCGTGATGAGCTGCAGCATGTCCTGCTCGCGCACGGGCCACAAATCCCCCCAGGTCCCGAGGTCGGCCGCCTGTGTCAGCGGCGACAAAAGACAGCTGGCGAGCAGGCAGCCTTTCAGTCGTATCATTGCTGTGCTCCTTTCATCCGGCGGGCAATGTCGTGCTGAATGGTGCGGGTCACATCGGATGCGCCCTGAACCACGGCGGGTGAGACCAGAATGAGCACATGATGTTGCTGCTGATAATCCGCCAGGCTCTTCTCCAGTGCCTCGTTAAACCGGTCCGAGAGCACTTTTGACTGCGCCTCTGTCAGTGGCTTCTGGCTGACGCTGTCCATAAAGCTGTCGAGCGTCTTTTTCATATCGAAGGCCACCACCCGTGGCGTGGTGTACGCCAGCATCACCCGCGTGAGCATGACGTTGCAGGCCAGGGTAAAAACGACGAGGGCGGTGATGACCAGCACCCGCCGGAAAGTGCGCGATGTCGCTTTGTTTTGCTGCTGTTCCGGCCTCTGCTGCTGTTGCATCTGCTCCGTTTGTTGCTCTGCATTCTCTTCCATCAGCGGTTTTCCTCTGTGTCGTTTTCAGATATCCGGGATTCAAGCTCAGCCATCTCCCTGTCAAAGTTGTGGCAGGCCAGGCCGTACACCGCATCGTGAATATCGACACCTTCTGCCCGGCGCGCTTTCATGTACTCGAAGTCCGGGCCTTTGGAGGAGTACATCGCCCTGCTGAGCGGGTCGACAAACAGGCGGTGCCAGGAGCAGTTCGCCTCCACCTGCAGCATAAAAGAGGAGAACCACTGCTCTTTGGCCGAGCCGAAACCGTTAATCATGTCTTTCTCAAGCTTGCTGAACTGGTCGGGGTACAGCTGGTTGTATTTGGCAAACTCCTTCGCTGACTGCTTCAGAATGGCCTTGTACGATGAGTTACCCCAGGCGGCCCGTGCAGCGCTTGATGCGGTCGGGGAGTCGAAGTCGACGATGTTCTGGGTAATGGTGATATAAGCCCCGGTGTGCCGGCGCGCCGTCCGGTAGCCCTTCTCGATAAAGGTCCCGACCTTCTCGTTTTTGAAGTCCAGCAGTCGCCAGCCCTCGTCAATCACGTTGAGTTTTTTCAGGCTGCGGGGAGACTGGTACATCCGGTTCTCGATATAGATAATGAGCGAGAACATCACCGCGACCAGCAGGGACTGCCGGGATTCCAGCCCGCCCAGTTCAAGAACCACCATCCGGGCATCGTCGTGCAGGGACGGCTCATCGGAGTTGAAGTATTCCCCGTACAGCCCGTTCACCGTGTACTGGTCGAGCAGGATAATCATGTCATCAAGACGGCTGCGCACCCCCGGTGAGTCGGCGTATTCGTCACTGTCTTTCTCGCTCTGGAGAAAGGCCACCACATCATCGATACGCGCCTTGTTGCGCTTACTCAGCCAGGCCGCCCGGACCGCCTGCAGGAGCAGACCTTCGTGCACTTCATCCAGGTTGCCGTTGGGACTGGCCATCACCGACATCTGGTCGCGGATACGCTCGGCGGACAGGTCAAAGTTCGCGTCATCGAGAATATTGGCGAACGGATTAAACTTCAGCGAGTCGCCGTCGAGATACACGCCACCCATGTTTTCGCACAGGGACTTGTAGCCGTCGCCCATGTCGAAGACCCAGGCAAAACCGCCGGAGTCGAGCACGCTGCGAATGAGGGGCTGAATCAGACCGGTTTTCCCCGCCCCGGAGGTGCCGCAGACCGCCATGTTGAAGTTGGTGTTGTTCATTCCCTCGTAGAACAGATCGATGAACGCCAGCTGGTTACGGTAGGTGGGGGCCAGGAGTCCTGCCGGCGCCAGCGGACTGTCAGCGACAACCGGCAGAAGGTTGGCCACCTGGAACGTCTCAGCCCGCTTCACCACACCTGCCGCCTGCAGCTCTTTAAACAGGCCTTCGCCGCACTTGAACGGCATCATGGCCAGAAAATTACGCAGGTGATGGTAGCGGGCCGGGATAAGCTGGAAGCCGCCCTTACGGTAGCTGTTGAGCACCTGCTGTTCGGTAGCGAGAGAGGCCTCTGCGTTGTCGGCGGTATACGTGGTGATGTTAAAGAAGTAGGACACCAGAGAGGTCTGGTTGGTCGCCAGACGCTGGCGGATATCGCCCCACTCCTGCACCTCCTTTATCACGTTCGGAAAATACTTCGCGTAGGAGGTTTTGCTTTTCTTCTCCACGTCCATGAATTTCAGGTTGGCTTCGTTCTGGGTCTTCACCTGATCCTCGACCATCAGCGTCAGCGTGATGACAAAGGGGCAGGAGATGGAGAGCTCAGGGTTCAGCAGGTTGGCGTAGTTGTCCGCGGCGGTCCAGAGAAAGGCGATTTCCGGGTCACACTCCAGATGGTAGTTCGTCACCCGGGTCACGCACTCTTTCCCGCCGCGCCCCAGGCGGCCGATTTTCAGGTGACCGGCGGTGACCTGCATGTCGAAGCTGTCATCCACGCACTGGTAGTTCAGGTCCTGATACGGGTCCAGCTTGTACGGCACCCGGTACATCTCGTGCGGGTCCGGGTTAATCAGCTCCCGCATCAGTTCGACCAGCCCGGCTGCATCGAGAATACGCGTCGGGATGTAAGCCCCGCCGAGCGATGCCCGTAACACTTTAATCTGATTCTCCAGCTCCACAATTTGCGAGGTGGAGTTCTTCTTGCGGGGCACGCAGCAGGAGATGTAGACGCGGTAGTTACGCAGCGTCAGGGGCAAATCCAGATTGTCCGGCAGGGGAAACTGTGTTTCCGCTGCCCGGAGGTAGTAGGCGCGGGTGATGGCATTAAACTTTTTAGCCTGTGTACCGCTCCAGCGGAATTCACGCAGGCCGTAGTCGATATCATTCCCGACCAGCTTACTGGATACCAGATGAAAACTGACCGGCACACCGCGGGGAAGTTTACTGCGCAGTAAATGCTCCAGCGTGGAGACGATATCTTTATCCGCACCGGGAAGCGGGCGCGCTTCAAACATATAGCCGACGGTTTTGTTATTAATAAACAGCCCGGTGGCAGAGTCATAATCCTTATAAGGCAGGATACGGCTGAACTGCGGAAAGTTCATGCTGCCCAGCGTGTCATTGGCTTTGGCAGATTCGTCGGGCAGCTTCAGCGCAGAGACCAGCGAGTTCACGGCCTGCGCGACGGTATCCATGATGTTATTACTCATGCGAGCATTCCTTAATACATTTTAGAAATTCAGAGAAATATCAGGCTGTAGTTCGCGGATATATCACGCAAAGCCATTTTTAAAATCGCAGACACAAATAAACACCGAAAGTCGCTCAGGCGAATTTAAAAACTATTTACCTGCACGCTTATATAACTCCCACTGGCGGATATACTCATCATACTGAACCGTCGGTATATTAATGATGACACCGGCACAATCCAGTTTATTAACAGGTTCGGTAAATGCGCCCGTCGGAATGTTTGCCTCAAGGAGTTTACAGTCATTTTTCCAGTGTCTCCCGGCTTCCAGCTCATCCATCGTGAATGACCGACTGGTAAAGACGATAAGTGTGACAAACGCAACCACTGCCATAAGCGCACTAAAGAAAAATACATTAGCCCTGCAGACTCGCAGATTAATCTTTTCAGGGATAACAAACATGGCCAGCGCACCGACAACACCGATAACGAAAAGGATCAGGCACACACCAATAAGCCACTCAATATTATCGCCTTCAAGGTAGTAGGCTCTCATTGACTGCCTCCGTTCAGCGTTTCCATCGTACTGTTCAGGGGTTCTCGCGTTTTAACTTCAATGCACTCACCCGTATTACTTCCGAACCTTCTGTTGCCTCCACGCGCTTCGACTGCACGCAGCATTTTGAGGCACACATCCGTATTGGGCATAGGTGTGATACTCCAGATACCACCGGCACTAGCCGGTGTCATCAGCACCAGAAAAATGAAGGTATGCATACCTTATTGTCTCCGTTTATAAATTAACGCCGAACAGTTCTTCAATTAATTCTGCGATGGTTTTTATTTGCTTATCGCCATTTATCGCCCTGTCATAATCAGCCTTGCTGACATTTTCAATAACGTCACCACACTGAAGCCGGTTTTGCGCGGAAGAGAGAAACCCCCTGTCAATATTCGACTCCAGTAACCGGCAGTCATTAATCCAGTGATGAGCCTGCGCCTCGGGTACAGCGTGGCTGTCAGAAGATAACAACAGAGCATACCCGACCACAGTAATGACCAGCGCGAGACCCCATTTGAATAATTCACTCATAATCAGCACGACCTTTCAGTAAATAAATTCAATGCAATTCACTCTGCATTTTTTCAGACGAACCAGCCTCTGGTCTGTACTTAACAGGAAGGTAGCGGGTTATCCCATCAGGGCAGGACCAGGCATCTTTTGTTGTCCCGAATAATCCTGCCTGTTGTGCTCCAAATGCGGAGATCTTGCAGTTTTTAAGCGTAAAGGAAATATTTTCTTTTCTTTGTTGAATATTTTTATAAGTAGACTCAGGTTCAAGTGCAGCAATAAATACAAACAAACAAAATAAGACATCAATTACCAGGAGGATTAGTTTACTCCACCATGACCTGAAATCCTTCAGAACAAAAAAAACAGAAATAACTCCAGTACCCGTAATCATGAAAATCAGTGGTATGTATACCGACTCTTCTTTCAGAAGCAGCCAGGTATATTTAAAAGCCTCAGTCATTATCCCATCCTCTGAACACGCTACCGCCCTCCCCTTTCAACGCGCAGGGTACTCGTTATAAAGCCAGTAATAAGAAAGCGCGCCCCCGCCGGAAATGGCGCAGGCGTGTGGGATATCAGTTAATCCGGGGGCTGGCCCCATGCCGATGGCATCACCACAAATAACACCGTGGTGATGCTCTGGATAAAACACCAGGGCATCATCAATCCTTGCCCGAAATTGATACTTGACTCCTTTGGACTTAACAGACTTCCTTATACCAGAGCCTGAGCATTATAAAACAGGTGTCGGTAGAGAAACCGTCGCCAGTAACTTCGGTCAGGGTTTCAACTGAAATTACCTGAATATTCTTGTTTTCAATCCATTCATTCATTTTACGGACGCAGTCAATCTCCCCATCGCCAGATGTTTTTTTATCTTTTTTAAAATCCTGAAACTTAATCATAAAAAACGACTCCATTCTTCATAAATTTTCAGACCACAAGCGCGAGGTGTAAAGCACGCTACCGCCCATCCCTTTCAACGCAGAGGGCACTCGTTTTAAATCCGGTGTACATTCAGTATTCACAGCGCCATTAACGCCGCTGTTGATTAGTTAATTCGGGGCTGGCCCCATGCCGATGGCGTCACCACAAATAACACCGTGGTGGGCTGGTGATAGACGTCTTCAGCATCGATATACGGCGCTATCCAGAGGGAGGCCGTCTGTTCTCCCTTCCTGAGTGGGCGGGGATAATTGCCCGGCAGCGTTACAGGTGAACGAAATGTCTGACTGACCGGCGTGGCAGTGAGCGGCGCGGTCCGATTGCTGGCGTTTTGCACCGGGTGTACTGGCGGCGCGCTCAGCATGCCTGCCGGTTTCACTGCCGCCGTTGACACTGGAGTTGTGCCGGTTGCAGAGAGGGTCGGTTGCGGCGGCAGCGGGTACGATACCTGCGACAGCGTGCGGAAGTTGCCGTCAGCCAGTCGAGGCAACCCGGCCGCAGCCGGCTTTGCGGCGCTTTCCTCCCGGGCCTTCGCTTTCTCATTCGCCTGCTCCATCGTGATACAGGTATCCGATGTCGTGGCATTACATTCGAATTCCGTCTCTGTGCCCGCGCACCCGGTTAAGAGCAAAGCGCTGCCCAGAGGAATTAACAGCATTAATTCCTTCATGATATTTCTCGCTATTTATCAGTTATTTTTTCAGGTTCATCCTGAACAGAGTGTTTGCCTTAATCGTCCGGACAAATTTATCCCGCTCTCCCGGACTCATCGCTTCGTCAACACGCTTAAGCTGAGTGACATCCGATCGGGCGAAAATCAGTTCTGATGAAAACGCTGTTTTTCCTGCACCAGGCTCCCCGACCGGAACCGCATTACCGGTTTCATCGGGGTATGGATTATTTCTCTTTGTTTTCATTTTTATCTTCCTCGCTAAATCTGGCGGAAGGGTCATAAATCACGATGGTCTCACCGCGTTTCTGATATCCGGCCAGTAACGGTGATATCGCGCCTTTGCCGGGTCTGCATCCGGGAAAAACATTCCCCCGCGCATCCCTCACCCACGTGATACCTGTTCTGCTGGCAGGGGTACGGCCGAAAACCACCGCGACACCCGTAAACACCACCGCCATCAGAAACCAGAGCCAGAGGATATTTTTCGTGTAGCCCTGGTCGATATGTGCTGCATACCCTGCCGCATCCGTACTGAAAGAAGAGCAATCCTCCTGTAAAACAGGAGGCAGTAATGGCTTCACCGCATCACCATTGAGTGCTTCGCGCGAAGCGGGTCCCGTGCAGTCGTGAATGACATATCCTTCCCGCTGCACCGATTCGATGGTATTCACCAGCATCTGACCGGGCGTGATATGACCACGCCACAGCACTGTTACAATCAGCAGCATCATCGTGGCCAGCGGATACACCACCGCATGCTGAATCAGCCAGCGGAACCAGCGCAGCGAGGACATGGACAGAGCGAGAGCAGTGCGGGACTTAACCATGATTTTCTCCCTGCGCTTCTCCGCCTGGTGAGAACTGGCGTGGGTCAAGTTTGCCCAGCTTCTTCAGCATCTCGTCAGTGTTAAACCCGTTCAGGTTGCTGCCTGACTGTTGCGCTTCAGGCTGCGAGACCGGCTCCTGATTCTGCGCCTGTTGTTGACCGTTCTTTTCCGCTTCCAGCTCCTCAATAGTTTTCAGCTGGAAACCATCCTGGAAGACCACCGTCACCTCATTGCCGGCACCAATCGGGATAACCGGGTGATACTGCTCCGCGCGTTTGATGTAGTACTCGCTCAGCGTCTGCGCTGCTTTCGATGCACCGCCACCAATCCCCATTTTCAGAACATCGCCGGCACCGACCGTCGCCGTGGCCCCGAGACCCACGGACGGCTGTGACGCCCGCTCCATCCCCTGACCAATTCCGTCAACAAAGCCAGCGCCCCAGGCCCAGCCGAGGATTTTGCCGTTACGCATCACGACTTCCCCTTTCACCCCGTTCTTGCCCATGAAAGAGACGTGCCCGGCTATCGGCTGGTCGATGGTTTTATCGCCCTTGATGCAGCTGATATTGCGGGTGCGGACGATGGCACGCTCACTGGAAACATCCCCCCAGGCTTCGAGACCGACAAAGCAGCCGGTCAGGTCATACGTTTTGCTGTTCGGCATCTCGACACGACCCACCACACGCAGCTGCATCGGCACCGTGGACTCGTTACCCGTGACAGAAGCATTCGCATCGGCCCCTTCAATCAGGATGCTCTTCGCAAAGCTGCCGGAAGGGATATAGGGCAGCTCCCGCCCTTTTTTGCCCCTGTTGTAGTTGAACGTTTTACGCTGTATCTGGTTCGGAACCGGCACAGACTGGTAGCTGACCTGTGGCGGTAGTGTCACACCATTGCCCGGATAAAATGCCGTCGGAGGCGGTACCGCTGCGCCTGACTGCGGCGGATAACTGGCAGGCTGCGGCTCGCCTTCCGGGCCAGGAGGCGGAGACGGCGGTGTTGGCGCAGGTTCGCCGCCAGAGACAGCCGGCTTAACGCCCAGCGCCTTCAGCTGTTCCTGCATGGCCGCATTCTCATTGCTGAGTTTGTCGATACGGACCTGGTCTGCATTCCGCGCTTTACTGAGCAGGTCCACTTCCCCCTGCAGGGAGGCAAATCGCTTGTTCAGGTCTGCCGCCGTGGCCTGCATCTCGGTGGTGGCATGCTGCTCCACTTTGCTGTTGAAGCTGCTGTCGACCACCCCGGTCATGTCCGGTGCGGGTTCGCCCTGAGCAGGGGCCTCTTCATCAGAGCTCAGGTTCAGCTCTGACAGATACAGACCGCCGCCAACGGCAGCTGCGCCGCCCACCAGAATGAGCCCCAGCCAGAGGTACTGCTTGCGCTTAATCAGCGTGTTGAAGTTCGCCATCAGCGGTTCCCTCCAGCATCAGAGGTGGTCACCCAGACCTGCATCCGGCCACCGGCGGTCAGCGGTCCTGCAGGCGTACTGAGCATGACGGCGCGCGTGCCGGGCTGCCAGAAATCGCTCTCACGCACCATACGAGGCGACAGCGAGACATTATCCAGACTGTAACGGACGACCTTCAGGTGATGCCCTGTCCAGACTTTCTCTGCCGTGGCACGCAAACCGGCTGGCACCGCCAGCGTTTCTGACGTGACCGGGACAGCCTGATAGTCACCAGGAACACTCCCCTGGCGCACGGCACGGTTCAGGGTGACCAGTACGGATTCATACGGATTAGACTCTTCCCATGCCCTGGCCGGTCCCGGTGTTCCCGACAATTCACTGACAAGCTGAATGGTTCTACCGACGCCTGCGCGCGGCACAGCACGTATGGAGAAGTTCAGGCCGCGCTCGGTTTCCACGATAAAGGTGAACGGCTTTTTACTGACGGTCGCCAGAATAGCCCCCCCGCTGTCGG
Source organism: Klebsiella sp. S69 (assembly GCF_016516145.1). Lineage (NCBI taxonomy): Bacteria > Pseudomonadati > Pseudomonadota > Gammaproteobacteria > Enterobacterales > Enterobacteriaceae > Klebsiella > Klebsiella sp. S69. The sequence goes on from NZ_JACVUU010000035.1 coordinate 39,750, forward strand.
TCTGCTCCTGGTTGGTCAGGCCGCCATCCAGGCTGTTAATCGCGGTGATACGGTCCCCGGGTACAGTAAAAAGGTTCGGATCGGTGTTGCTCACCGCGATATTAGCCTGCCCGCCGTTTGTCAGAGGGACCACGGTCGGGGCCAGCGTCCCACTGAGGGTGGCGGACATTGCAGGCACCGTAAATAACAGGCAACCTGAAATAAATAACGGATTAATTTTTTTCATTATTTATTTCTCCGAAACGCGCCAGCCAGCTGACACCGTCGACACGACTGAACTGAATGACATAACTTTTAATTTCGCTGTAGGGTTTCGAATCACCAATCCATGTTTTCAGCTCCCCCCTGATATCAACGCGGTTCTCCGCAGGCCAGGCGCGGACAGACGTCATATAAAAGGTGGCATTAACATTATTTTCTTTTATTCGTTTCGCATCTTCAGCCAGCTGGACCTTAAGACTGTTCTGCGAGGCCGGTAATACATACCGGAGCAGCTGCTGATGCTGGGCATCAACCGTTTCCGGTGTGACGTTAAGGCGAAGCGCAATAAAACTCAGCCCCAGTTGTTCAATATAAGAGGCGTCGGCCTGATTCTGTGAAACCGCAAACGGGGCACTGAATAACATCGGTGTCACCGCCACTTTCTGTTCTGTCTGAAGGCGGTAGTTATTAATGCCCTGAATGATATTTGTCGCAAGACTGAGGGTAAAAAGCGTCCCCAGACAGATAAATCCCACGGCGATAACACGCGTGGTATCTTGCCTGGCACCATGTTCCATATGTTATTTCCCCGTTGATTTATTTAATCCACTGCCGGAAACAGGAGTCCGGAACATCATGAAAGAAACCTTTAAGAAGAGACGTTGGCAGATACCAGTAAATCAGGTCGCGTAGCCAGGAGCTGCCCCGCCCTTTTTTCAGTTTCTTGATACCCCAGAAAACCAGTGCCGCTGCAGCCATACCAAATATGAACTTGCTGGTCCAGAAACCCCAGCCGAGACATATCACGGCCGGGATAAGTTCATCGAGATATAAACCAAACCAGCGGGACTGGTTAGTCAGTGTTTCCGGGAAACGGTATTTCTTTAATTCGTCTCCCGTCATCACTTATTCCCTGTCAGTATCCGGCGACTGACATACCGATGGTGATAAAGGTGGAAATAATGGCGAAGCCAAACAGGAATTTCACGTTCTTGGTCATCATGTACATGATGCCACCTGCGATAACTTCTGCCAGTACCACCCACTTGACCACGCTGGAAGACTTACCGAAGGTACCCTTGACCGTGGTATCACCGGACTTCATCAGGTCGGTTGCGGTGGTGGTGGCCATCGCAGCGTCCGGGAAAAACGCCGCCACAGCAGCAACCGGCAGCCCAACTTTAGCGACTTTCAGAGCTTTCTTTTTGTTGAAAACGCGGGTCAGAAAAGACGGCTTAGTTTCTTCAGAGACAGCAGTGTCCTGAACACTTAATACAGCATTCATGTTTATATCCTTTAAAGAGAATGTATATGTTAGTTAAAAATCACGCCTGCACTTTATTGATTATACTCTTACCTTTCTTCCTCCTCTTTCTGTTCCGAAAAGATATAGTTTGGGAAACGCTTTAAATGATCTTTAAGGCGCATAGCCACCTCAGTTGATTTAGTTCTGCCACTTCGATTCTTGGCACTAACTAAAACATTATGAGTGTCGTCATCAAGGTAAACGGAAACAAGAGTTTTGTTTCCGTTACTGGTATAACGCTTTGACACACAATTTCTCCGATTCGAGACCTTATAGACAAATCATTACACAGAAAGACACAGGAAATAAAGGGGCTAAATAGCCCCAAATTATTTAACACCTTTTTAACACTATATATTCGTAAACATTCTCAATAAAAAAATATATTTTCCTGGTCTTATAACAATCAGATATAAATGAGCTAAAGGAAGGATAGATCTCCAATACTTTCTCTTTCGAACGATCGATTCTTTTTTTTACAATTTTTTGAGATACACAGATATAACTTGATATATCCAAACAACTAAAACCAAGTACATAAAATGAAAGGGGAATGATATTCAAATCACTTATCCTTGAAATAGCCTCATCAAAATCTGAATTACCTTTTGATTTTATAAACTCCATTTTCCGGCTGGATAATGGCACCGTTATCAGAAGATTTATTTGCCAAAAAAAATAAAAATCATCATCCAAAAGACTGATACACTCAATCCGAATTTGAAAATTCGATTTTCCATACGAAAAGATTTTACTTAACACACAACCTTTACCTAGCACCATGCAATCAAGTTCTAATTGGGAAAGCATCAACTCCAATTCGTTAAATGAGCTTGAGAAACTACCTGTCACACCTTCTGTTTTAAAAAAGTCATAGATTTGTTCAAATGCTGTATTTGAATATAGTACATCGCGTTGTTGATTTCTTACGCAAACAGAGACAGGTGATGTGTTATATAACGCCTTTATGTGGAGAATAGTTTCCCTAACCGATTGACTTAATCCTTCATCACTACTACGATCCATCGCACACATAGGTGCCTCCTTAGAAGGTTTCTATGGATAGTTGGTGTAGAGAGGCTCAATCTCTCTACACCAATGCTGCTCAAATTTTAAAATACAGTTGAATTATATAATTCAGATCGCAGAATGTCACTAAAGAACGATAGATCTTTATGCTGAATATCGAACTTAATTAAGCACAATCTATTTTATTTAACAATCATACTGAAAAGATAAAATAAGAACACGAAACATCCTTTACCTATTCATAGCGCTCACTTTCGACATCAGGAAAAAAAACATCCATAACTTCTTTAGCATCATCCCTGATATTCATAACCATCGATTTGAAATCAAAACGTTCATCGCCTTTAATATGTGGACTAAGCGATTCGATAGCCAGTACTTTTGATATCGTGAATTGAGTTTTCAATACATTTTCAAGCAACAGCTTATTGAATTCTGTCTGATTGAATCCTGACTCTTTTCGTTCCATCTGGGCTTCATACACACGCAAACCAAGCTCAAGAAGCATTGAGGCGACACTAGAAAAGCTGACATCCTTCTCCTTTGCCCCTTCAGCTCTGCGTTTTTCAACAATTGAGTTAATTTTTTCTGCTACTTCATCACTGGCATATGCCTGAACTCTGGCCATTCCCTTTCCCTTATTTAAATCACCACCAATAAAACCATTACGAATGAAACATACCCTGAGTTTTATAAGATTACAACTCTAGACTTAAGTCGCGACTCAAGGCAAGTTGCTTTGCAACTTACTGCACGACTTAAGTCTAGAGTTGAGTTTTTATAACTCATTGAAACTATATTAATGAGTTGAATCCAACTCGTCAGAGAGTTGCTGATGAGTTGTCAGCGACTCACTGACAACTTCCTTTCACACATTAAAAAAATGTACTGCACATTATTATTTTCTTAACTCACTGTTTCCAAAATACAATCTGCAAAATTTTAATTTTGCGTAGTGTGTGGTGATTTTGTGGTGAGGAGTGCATATTTGTTGAGTCTGGTTCTGGTCTGGGTTAACGTAATTACAGGAATCGGCCCGGAGGGAGTCTTTTGAGAAAAAAACTGGCGTTTGCTGCCCTGTTATTAATATCCACGCCTGCATGGGCCACGGATTGTTTTGATATGGCGGGACGGGATTACCGGATTGATCCGGATCTGCTCCGGGCTATTTCATGGCAGGAATCGAAATGGGTGGTGGATGCTGTCGGTAAAAATCCGGGAACAGGATACGGTGCCGGACTGATGCAGATCGATTCGCAGCACCATGCCCGGTTATCGGAGTTCGGTATTAAACCGGAACATCTTCTGACGGATGCCTGCCTGAATATTTACACTGGCGCGTATTATCTGGCGCTGGCGTTTAAGAAGTGGGGCGTCAGCTGGGAGGCAGTCGGTGCCTACAACGCGGGATTCCGCAGAACGGACAGGCAGGACATGCGACGACTGGCCTATGCGAGAAAGATTGAGGCTATCTACAGGGCCATCAAGGCAAATAAAAACGCCGGACAATCCCGGGCTGTTAAAAACGAAAGACCTCATGAATGAGGTCTTTTTTTCAGATGTCTGATTAGTCTATCGCCCGCCAGATTAAATGCCGTTCGGGATGATGAATAATGCTGATATAATCTTTCAGTGCATCCTGACGGGAAACCAGATGTTTACAGACGCGGGCATATTCCGGCCCCATATCCGCCACCTGCCATGACAGCCAGTTCATTATCGTCAGCGTGGCAATAATTCCTGCTGCATCGGCGCTGACGTCACCGTCAAAATAATTGCCGGGGATGCGCATCCTGTAAGACTGTTTTCCTTCCGGCGCAATGTACCCGGTCTGCGTGGTGATGAACTGAATACGGTTCGGGGTAATATTCCCGCCGACACCCTGCGGAATAATCCAGTAAGACCAGAATCCGTCATCGTAATCCGAATGCTGGCGTAACCAGCCTGCCGCCATATTATCGGCTGACGGTGTAAAAAAGAGGGCCGGGATAAAATCCAGACGCTCATCGCCATCGGTGACGGCATAACGCAGATATTTGTCTGTTTTAAATTGTTCGTCTGATTCACGAGTGGCGGTGTTGACGTTGGGGTTGACGTTTATTGTGTGCATGCTGAATGTCTCCTTTGCGGTTTATTAAATCGTTCGACTTCATCACTGAGCGGCAAAGGGCAATTTGCAGCCGACGGGGAGGAAATAAAGGGGCGCGAAGCGTTTATACACCCCTTTATTTTCGCCACGACGGATGCTAAAAGCCGCCCTCCGCGAAAAGATGATGTCGGGCGATATAGCGCGGGGCTGAGCATGCACACAACCCGGAACGTCAATTCGGTGTTTATCGAATTCACGTTCCGGCCATCAGAGTGGCGGGTATTTATCGCCACGGTGAAAGCGGCGCATCCTGATAAGGATGCAGCAAGCGCGATGTTGAATTTGCGTCAGGATGAAAGCCCGAAGGGCAGAGACAGCTTGCTGGCTCTGTTCACGACAGCCGTGTCCCTTCAGGGACGACGCCCGGGCCGTTATATTTTTTATTCTTCACAAAGGATAAATACCAGAACAGATAAACAGCAGGATGCCGGATGAAATATAACAGTGACAAACAAATAATAATGAAGAGAGAAACCCGCGACTGACTGATACGGGCGGCGCGTAGCGCAGCCGGTATTATCCGGCACCGCAGGTGCGCGGCCTTTTTTCCGCAGTCGGGCAGGATATCCCCTGCCCTTCCGGTTATTTACGCAGCCTCCTGTATCCCGCGCATAAAGTCCCGCATCGCCCTGAACCGGTTCAGGTCAGCCAGCCTTTTTTCAAAGTCATTGAGATAGTACACGGGAGTGTATCTTACCCGCCGGAACTGCATTGTCAGGGTGTTACCCGTGACCACTTCGGCGGCAATACCCAGCAGAGACAGCTGGATGAAAGCCATATCTGCCGCCACCGGATCGATATCTGAGGTTTCTCTGGCCATGTTGAACACATCGGCAAAACTCAGCTGCGACATACAATTATCTCCGCTGTTGCCGCTCCCGAAGGAGCGGCTCACCTTATCAGTTACATGCGCGTTTAAGTTCAAGCGTGCGGAGTACCTGCCCGAAGGCGGTGTTGTTCATCGCCGGGATATGGACGCCTCGCCCCTTGCGAATACTGCGGGCAATATGCCGTCCGAAGGCTTTGAGCGCCGGGTCAATCTCCCGCGCGGCGATGTCATCGCGCAGAATGCGCTGGTGACGGCGGGGCTTTACAGCCTCAGTGGAAGGTGAAAGAATAGAAATCGTCATATATGACTCCTTTCGGGTGTTAGGATTGACGCAGAAGTTGTCTCACCAGCTTCTGCGTCGTGGATGAAGCAGGGTTTTCCCTGCTTTTTTCATTTCCGGAACAGGTTAAATCCCTCCTTAATGCGCGCTTTAATCTGCGCATGGCTCAGGTTGCACACATCCCGCAGCCGGAAATATCTGGCTCCGCAGCGGGCGTAAATCTCTGTCACGTCACCGCAGACCATCTCCTGCAGCATGAATGTCTCCCAGCTACCGCTCTCACTCGTTGACCAGTTGAGCGGGTACATCAGGCCCAGCGCGTCGTGGAAGGCGTGAACGTCGATTTCAGCGGGCGCTTTCACCGCCGCTTTCTGGCGACTCAGCCAGTATTCCCGCTCGGCTTCGGCGGTGACCTGCGTTCCCGGACGGGCTGAGGATTCAGTCAGGTGTAAGTGCATGGTTTTCTCCTTCGGGTAAGGGATGGCAGCAACATGCCGCCACCCGTTTTTTTGTCTATTCGTTTTCCGCCAGTTCACTCATCAGCACATCGCGGGCTTCCTGCGCGTACCCTTCTTCAGCCAGCGTCAGGATGTAACCGCGTTTTGCCGCCGCGCCCATGAGCGCCGGGCGGTCTTTCAGCGGCAGCGCATCCAGATAATCCAGCGCATCGCGCAGCACGCGCGCCTGATACAGCTCGTAGTGCATCCCGCAGCAGCGCCCTGCTTCTTTCTCGATGCGCGCAAGCACCACATCGGCGCGGATAACATCGAAAGGGTTACGAGCGTGGATGTTGCGCACAAAACCATCGGTACGCAGAACGGACGATTTGGAATGGACGATGCGGGTATTCATAAGTTTTTCCTTTTTCTGACTTTAAGGTTTTTAAAACCATCACCCGTTGAGTTGCCGGGCCGCGGTTTTGACGTTTTGCGGGGACCTGCTGCTCTTTTCCCCTGGTCCTTTTCCTTCACCCGTTTGAGAGCCGTTCGCCGCAAGGGCGTAAACGAGCACGGCCCGGTGCAGCCGTCCATGCCGGACGTGAAAAGTTTTTGCGGGTCCAGGCAAAAAGTTTTTATGGCCGTGCGCCAGCAGTGCATGGACAGCCAGGCGGGTTGTGCTTGTCTCAGCCCCGGCGAAAGGACTCAAAGGGGTGAAACGGCACCAGGCAAGGAAAGAGCAGGAACCCGCCGCAACGTCGTAGAAGCGGCAGCGAAAACGGCGTTGCGCCTTACAGCCCGGCGGCCGTTTGCCGGGGTGCGAAAAGCGCAGGTAACGGCGCGTAAAAGGGCGGCGCATCCTGACAAGGATGCTGCAAGCCTGCCGTTGACCTCAGACATCAGACACTAGCCGGCAGGCCCGAAACCGCCTGGCGGGTTCGGCGGAGCTTACCGCGTCCTTTCGCGGTTAGCGGAGTGTGGCTCGACGACTGAACCGCGCCAGCGGGTCAGGAGCCGAAGGTGTCCCCGGGTCTGGCCTGTCAGAAAGAAACAGCAGAAGAGAGAATGGAACAGGGGAAGATATCAGCAGAACAGCCAGAGTCAGCCCGAAACAGAGATACCAGTCCTGTGACAGAGTGGCCGTGGCGGCGCGTCAGCGCAGCCCTGCCACGCGCCGCAGGCAGGTTTTCGGCGGACGGTCAGACAGTGACGGGGGAACGAGTCCCCCGCCAGTGCATCAGACCACCGGCGGCAGCGCCCCCGGATAGTGCCGCGCGATAATGTCGTTCACCTTCTCCACCAGGTCGGGCCGGGTAAAGGTGACGTGCGCGGAGCCTTTTTTGTATGTGCGTACCGTGAAATACTCGCAGGTAAAAACCTCCCCCACGCTCTTCGCACCGCCCTGGCTGATAAACGCGCTCAGGTTTGCCCCCTCGGAGACGCGGTTGTCGGGAATGGTCTTTCCGTCGAGTAACCAGAACGGGCGGGCAAGGTCATCGATCCGGTTCTGTGCATACGTGCGCACGGAAAAATACAGCCCGCGATGATTATCCAGGACACCATCAATGATAATTTTTTTTCCCAGCAGGCACGGGTTATGCGTTTTATAGTCCCATGAGAGGTTGCGGAACACGTCAATCACGCCCTGCTCAAACGTTTCTCCCTTGCTGGCGTTAAGCGCCCGGAACGTGGCGATCACGTTGTCGAGGGTGATTTCGGGGCAGTCATCGCTGTAGAGCTGCGTATCCCACGCCTTGCGCTGCGCCTCGCTCATCAGCGTAAACATGCCCGTGTCATTCATCAGGCGCGTCCAGATGTCGCGATCGGCATAACGGCAGATGCTGCGTTTTAAGGCGGCTTCCCGTGTGGCGCTGCGGTCGGCTGACAGACTGCGTTCGATGATGTCGGTCATGCCGGAGATCCACCCGCGCCCGGATGCTTCAAAAATGAGTTTCTGCGCCTCGCGTAGCAGCCTTATGGCTTCCAGAAAAGCCGCCACGCCGCTGTTACGCTGCGCCACAATGCGCTCGACGGGCAAAGACGGGATGACCTCTCCCGCGCCGCTGTGGGGGGTAATGTCGACGCTGACCGCCTGTGTGGTGGTGTGATTCATGATGTCCTCCTTCTGCTGTTGCCGCCCCTTTCGGAGCGGCTCACCTGGTTAGTTAAATGCGCGTGTCAGTTCGAGGGTGCGGAGCACCTGACCAAAATCGGCGTTTTTCATCGCGGGGATGTGAACGCCACGCCCCTTGCATATGCTTTTTGCGATATGCCGCCCGAATGCCCTGAGCGTGGGGTCAATTTCCGGCGCGGGAATATCGACGCGGGGGATGCGGGAATGACGGCGGGGCTTTACAGCGCCGTCAGACGGTGAAACAATAGAAAGGATCATTGAGTTAACTTCCTTTGGTAGTTAATGAAGCCGCAAAAAATCGTTGCTGCGATTTCTGCGGCGTGGAACAAGCCGGGTTTACCCGGCTTTTTTCATCTCTGCGTTTTGCTCTCTGCTTCTTCTGCCTCCTTTTGCACGTTGTCGGTAATGTCTTCGGGATCGCCCAGAAACCAGCCCTGAACAGGTTTGTAACGCTCAATAAACGCCTTAATTGCGCCCTTTCCGGTCATGGCTTTCACGCGGGTAAACATCGGAATAACGCCTTTTGCGTCGCGTCCGGTAAAGGTGATCTGATAAACACGCATCGCCTGTGTCTGCATTTTTTCCTCCTGATTTTTAAAGAACATCACCCGTTGAGTTTCATTCGTCGCGGTGTTGACGTTTCGTGGGGTAGCTGCCGGTTGTTTCCGGGTTGTGAACCTCACCCGTTTGAGAACCTTCGCCGCAACGGGAAAGAACAGACACGGGCCGGTGCAGATGTCCGGTACGGAGGCGACATTATTTGTCGGGTTTTCGGCAAAAAATGTCGACGGAGAGCATCAGCGGTACTGGACAGCCAGGCGGTTTGTGGCGGGATATTCCCGGGCGAAGGGGCTTAAACGGTGAAAGGCGCACGGAACACCAGGGCAGGCACCCCGGCAACGACGGGGCGCGACGAGCGAAACGGCGTTGCGCCTTACGTCCCGGCGTTTTTTTTTGCCGGGATGCAGGGAGCGCAGGCCACGGCGCGACAGAGGGCGGCGCATCCTGACAAGGATGCTGCAAGCCTGCCGTTGACGTCAGACATCAGACACTAGCGATAGCCCGAAACCGCCTGGCGGGTTCGGCGGAGCTTACCGCGTCATTTCGCGGTTAGCGGAGTGTGGCCCGACGACCGGACGCGCAGCGGTCGGGAGCCGAAGGTGTCCCCGGGTCTGGCCAGTCAGAAAGAAACGGAAGAAGAGAGAAAGCAGCAGGAGGAGAGACTCACCCTGTCAGAAAACCGTATCAGGGAGACAAAGGATTTAAGATCAACAATGCAGTGACAGGATCAAGAGGAGCGCGTCAGCGCCCCTCTTTTTATCCGTCGTTGTGCTTTTTTTCTTTCAGACGTTGCAGGCTCCACACCGATGCGCGCCTGAACCGGACCTCACCCGATTCAGGTCTGAGATTTTCCCCGGAAATAGTCTGGTCGCCCCTCAAGCTCCCTCTCAATCAGTTCCTCAGCAAACAGGGGCGCCATCCTGTTGACCCGACGCTCAAGATTCCTTCGACGCGCAGCGGCTTTGCGCTCATCACTCCAGCGCTTAATCTGCCGCTCATCGGGAAAATCCACGCACACCGCATACCCGGCGCCCGCCACCCAGCGCGACATAATGGATTCAGGCGCAGGCTGTCCCGCCTCCACCACTTCGGATGCCAGTTCATGCGGTCCGGGACAGGGCGATGGTAATTTCCAGCGCAGGGAGTAACGCCATTTCATCCCCGCCTCCGGTCCGTCAGTTTGTTCGGGACCTGCCAGCGCTCCGCCTGACGGACAGCCGCCGGGGTGTCACGCACAATGAAGCCGATTTCATGAATGACCCCGTACAGCGGTTCCTTCGCGTCACGCAGCCAGTCCAGGGAGGCCAGCGAGGCAAACCGCGACCGCCAGTGCCAGAAAGCCGGCTCCAGCTCGCGCGCGTCAAACTCTTCGGCCCACCGGCGGTACCAGTTGCTGACCGTCTCCGGGGACTGAAAGTTCAGCTCCGTGACGGCCTGCCCCAGCAGGTTCTGCCGCAGCCGCCAGTGATGCGCCAGCGTCCGTTCTTCCCGGCGCATCCTGCGGGTGAACGCGATGTTTCTGCGCTGCAACCGGCGTTCAGTCCGGGTGTGCAGCACCTCCGGGAACAGTTCAGCCTGCACATCCACCGGCAACGGCAGCGGGCAGCACTCCCCGTGGCTGGCAATCAGTTCATCAAGCGCCTCCTCCACCTGTTTGAGGCTGCTCAGGCGATGCTTCGGGTCCCAGTTGAGGCCGGGAATGCGCTGTGCCACGGTCGTGTTCATGCGGCTGTTCCCGGTCAGCAGACGCAGGAAAGTGCGCACGTGTGGCATGGCGGGCAGACGCGCACCGAGACGGCGGGATTCCTCCACCGACAGGACCGCCTGCAGCGCTGCCTGTCGGGCTGGCTTCAGGGTCACCAGAGACGTTGTTGATGCGTTCACTGTGCGCCCTCCATGACCAGCATGCTGATGATGCTGGCCTGACTGTAGCCATCGGCATCGAGCCGGGCAACCAGACTCAGCGTGTGGCTGATGGCTTCCGGTGACCAGTCAGACAGCGTGCTGATCACCGAGAACGGACGACCGCTGGCCGGGACAAACACCACCATCCAGGCCGGAGAGATATCGCCGGGACTGCACACGGCGAGATGATAGTTACCGTGTGAAGGCGTGAAGCGGATCTGTACCGGGAAAAAGCCCCCGAACTCGCTGCGGTACTCCCCGTTCATGTCCCAGTTATCCGGGCAGTTCAGGTCACGCATCACGGCATGGGTCAGTTCGCGGCGCAAATCCTCCCCTCCTTCGCGCCAGTCTTCGTATTCCTGTGGGATCATGGTTTTCAGGACATCGCGGGTAATGACGTTTCTCATTATGGTCTCCTTATTGCCGCCCCGCAGGGCGGCGTCTCCGTTATCAGGCTGCGTGTGAGGTGGGTTCGTCAGTGTCAGGCGTGGAGGCTGCTTCTTCCGGCGTTGCAGCATCCGGGGACTGCATCCATCCCGGCACCCATCGGGTCCCGGAGAGCCACTGTTCGGCGTGACTGGCGGCATCGCCTTTCTTCATTTTTTCAGCATCCGAGGCGGCCCCGGTCAGTCCGGCGTCGTTCAGCGCCGCCACAATCTGATTTTTGCTGAGTAACCCGAGGAAGTTATCCGCCGTTGGCTGCCACCAGTCGCGCAGGTGGAACCCGAGTGCCGCCTCGACACCGTCAAGGTCACTGCGGCGGGTATGCCCGTGTTCGCGGGTCTGGACACCGTCCACCGAACAGGCGGTACAGAAGGCCATCAGTGACATCAGGGTCTGTCCGTCGAGGGCAAAGAAGGTGGTGAAATCGTTCTTCCAGCCCTCCGGCAGCAGCGCCTCCAGACGGGCTTTCTCCTGCATCAGAGACTGCCATGCCTGACCGTTTTCTCCGGTCGGGGCTTCGCTGGTGAGGCTGCTGTGGTGAACCCCGAGATTCATCACGAACGGGTGCCGGGTGGTGATACAGTAGTGGAACACGCAACTGCACAGCCGCCAGACCATCAGGGCCACGGCTTTCTGTGGCTGCCTGACCAGTTCCGCCTGCACCGCCAGCGTTCTCTCCGACGACATTTTTTTCAGGAGCGGTACGCTGATACCCTCTGCCACATCCGGGGTGCTGCTGGCGACCACATGGATGGAAGCCTGAGAAACGGTACTTTCCTGTCCGTCAGCGACCGCCTCCTGCACCTTCTTCTGCACCCCGCGCTGGATACGAAGCTCGCCGTCACTCAGGCTGGCCACCACGCCACTGGCCGCTTTCTGCTCCGGTGTCCATGCCCGGATCGATGCTGCATCTTCAATCTCATCAATCAGCACCTGAATGGCGGCTTCATCCTCATACGTCGCCGTGGCTTCCTGCGTGGCGTACAGTTCATCGAGACGATGCTGCTCGTCAGCGCTGAGTTCGCCCTCCGGCTCCGGCAGGACCAGATAATGTTCCCGGTCGTCACCGTAGTTCCGCACCGCCCCTTCCCGTGCCAGTGACCATGACCAGCCCTCCTGCATTTCAACAGCCAGCGCGGCGGACGCCAGCTTCTCCTGCACCAGACGCCCGACCAGCACCCCGTCTGCCGTTCCGTCGCCCTCCTGAGCGCTGAACAGGTCCTCACGCACGTTGCCCCCGGCAGCCTCATACGCTTCGCGACCGACAAACATAAAGCGGGCGTCGCGAACCGATATTTCGGTGTCCGTGATGGCGCGTTTCAGCAGATGGGCCGGAGCGTTGCTGTATGAAGCCTTCACCTGCTCATATACCTGTATCTGACGCGCCGGGTCACTTTCCAGACTGAGCGCCTGACACTGCTCCACATCGAGCGTGTTCTCTGCCAGCAGGGCAATCAGTTCCGGAGCAAGGCTGGCCAGCTTCAGCATGCGCTGGACGTGGCGCGAACTGTAGCCCAGCTGGTCCCCGATTTGCGCCGGGGTCTTTCCCTGCTCAGACAACGTGCGGAAACCGCTGATTTGCTCTGCCGGGTGCATCGCCACCCGGTTGTTGTTCTCGACCATCGAAGCCACCACCGCCAGTTCGTCGCTGACGCGCTTCACGATGACCTGATGCCCGGCATCGATGCGCTGCTCGCGCTGTAAAAGCTGCAGGGCCGCCAGACGACGACCGCCCGCTGCGACGCCCGACAGGCCGTCCGGCAGAGTATGAACCACCAGATTCTGAATGAGGCCGACCGCGAGAATGGAGTCAGCCATTTCCCGGACACTCTCTGGCGGATACGGGATAGTGCGGACGTTCAGCGGGGATTTGACCAGCGCCGACAGCGGCACCATCTCAATCTGCGCGGCCTCAAGCGCGGCTTTCAGGGCGGCGGATTCGGCTGGTTTCACCGCTTTTTTGCTGGTTTTCGCGGGGGTTTTTGTTTTAGACTCGGTCACTGACATAGTTAATACTCCTTCAGATTATTGATGACTGTCTGCCGGGCAGACCCAACCCTGCCCGGCACCTCTTACGGCTTATTGCGTTTTACGTACTCCGTAGTCCCGGATATAACGGTTCATCAGGAACTCACCGCCCGGTTCAAAATTCCAGACACGCCAGACCATGCTGCCGTCATCCTGATGACGGACGACAAGGCGAAAATGGGTTCCCTGATCATCCTCAATCGCCACATTCTGATACTGCGCCGCGACCACCTGCGCCTGACTACGGGTGAAGGTGCCATCCGGCAGGGATTCAAGGGGGGACAAAACGTTGTGGTCCATGTGTTTCTCCTTTTCTGCCCCGCCTGAGCGGGGCGTGTTCATCATGGTTTAAAAGGGCACATCCTCATCGGTCAGCGGGTAATCGTCCGGGAAAGTCCGGGGAGGAAGCTGAGACGGGGTGGCGCTCTGACGGCCTTTTTTACCGCCCTTCGCTTTCGGGGATTTAGCCGGGGCCTGAGCAGGTTGAGCCGGGGCAGCAGGATCCTGCGGCTGCGCGGGCTGCTGCGGCACGGCGCTCTCAGGCTCACCAGTTCCACGACGACCGCCGAGCATCTGCATGGTGCCGTTCTGCCCGACCAGCACCTCGGTGACATAGCGCGTGGCGCCGGTATCGTCCTGCCAGCTACGGGTGCGCATCTGGCCCTCGATGTAGACCTGCGCGCCTTTACGCAGGTATTCGCCAGCCACTTCCGCGAGCTTGCCGAACATGACAACACGGTGCCATTCGGTGTTTTCGCGCAGTTCCCCGCTCTGCTTATCACGCCATGTTTCGGACGTGGCCAGCGTCAGGTTTGCCACTGCGCCGCCGTTGGGCATATAACGCACTTCGGGGTCCTGCCCCAGATGTCCGACCAGAATGACTTTATTAACGCCACGTGCTGCCATGATGAATCTCCTTACTCTGTTGTTTTGCCTTTAAAAACCATCACCCGTTGAGTTGCCGGGGCCGCGGTTTTGACGTTTTGCGGGGACCTGCTGAACGTGCCCGCTGGTTGTTACCTTCACCCGTTTGAGAGCCGTTCGCCGCAAGGGCGTAAACGAGCACGGCCCGGTGAAGCCGTCCATGCCGGACGTGAAAAGTTTTTGCGGGTCCAGGCAAAAAGTTTTTATGGCCGTGCGCCAGCAGTGCATGGACGGCAAGACGGGTTGTGCTTGTCTCAGCCCCGGCGAAAGGACTCAAAGGGGTGAAAAAACCAGGCAAGGAATGAGCAGGAACCCGCCGCAACGACGAAACGCGCGGGCGCGAAACGGCGTTGCGCCTTACAGCCCGGCGGCCGTTTGCCGGGGTGCGAAAAGCGCAGGTGACGGCGCGTAAAAGGGCGGCGCATCCTGACAAGGATGCTGCAAGCCTGCCGTTGACGTCAGACATCAGACACTAGCCGGCAGGCCCGAAACCGCCTGGCGGGTTCGGCGGAGCTTACCGCATCCTTTCGCGGTTAGCGGAGTGTGGCTCGACGACTGAACCGCGCCAGCGGGTCGGGAGCCGAAGGTGTCCGGGGGCAGATTATGTGAAAAGCAAATGAGGAAGAGGAAGAGGAAGAGGAAGAGCATCAACATCAACAACAGCAGCAAGAGGCAAAGCCAGAAGCAGATTCAGATTCAGATTCAGATTCAGATTCAGATTCAGATTCAGAGGCAGAGGCAGAGGCAGAGACAGAGACAGAGACAGAGACAGAGACAGAGACAGAAAGAATACCGGTCAGGACAGAGACTCTCTCTTCTCTTTTCTGAACTGAACCCCGGCATACCATGCTGAGGCGAGACAGGCGAATGTACTGATGAGTACCCGGTTTTCTTCATTGGGTTCTGCACCATTAAGCATAAAAGCGACGATGACGGCGGCAGCCATTCCCCATGCAATACCGGACCACAGACGCAGTCTGTCTGCAATTATATTGACAATAACGAAGGCGACAGAGAGGCCGAAAGCCCATAACATCATGACGGGATGGAATGGCATAAATACAAGATTAAACGCGCTCAACAAACACGTGATAGCAAATAAAGCAGACATACGCACCGCAGTCCCTCCCTGGGAAAAAAATTAAGGCTTACTCTCACTGCCACCGTCTTCCGGCTTCTGGTATTCGGGCGCATTTGCGCGCGGCAGCTGCTGACTGTTCAGTCGATGTACGCGGAGCCGTTCACGAAAATATTCCCGCAGATGTTCGGGCTGCTCCCGCTCAACGAGTTCGTGAACAACAGGCTTGTTCATGCGTTCCTGCCATGCAACAGCGGCGGCCGCTTTATCGACAGAGACTTTATCCTGCTCGTCTTTTGAGAATGAGGCGATATTCCATTTTGACAAATCTGCACCTGCAACGTTTTCCAGAAAGATACTGTGGATAATACGCCCATTATCTGGCTTCAGCGACTGAGAACGGAGAAGAGAGCGAGCGGCGCCGAAGGCGCGGCGATGTTTCTCTCCGGCAGGCGCAGCCTGCCAGGGTTTTGCGCGCGGGCTGACAGGCACCCTCCAGCCCGGACGCCTGTCATCGAGCTTACTGCTTACTGCCCTTTACCGCCCTGTAAGATGAAGTGTCCGCCGATGTAGACGGCACACTGGCAGGTCATGTATTCACAGATTTCGTCCATCACCTGGGCGGTGGTCAGTTCCCGCTGCCCGGCATCCCGGCGGCGTGCGTTAATCAGGGCTTTGTACTGGCGCAGGATATCGCGGCTTTGTGGTGCAAGTTTCATTTTTCCCCCTTAACCGGCGGGGTTCCCCGCCGGACATTATTCAGTATCTGAAGACATAACCGTCATGGAACACATACCCGTCGCTGAATAAATCCCGCGCGTATGCCTCATAATCGAAATAGACGCGCAGAGATTCGGGCACCTCGTTTAAGAGGCCGTTATCCTCCACAAAGCCATAAGCGAAATCCTCCTCGCTGTCCGCTTCGCCGTAATACGCGTCATCAAAGGCGTCATAGTCGCACTCGCCGGTATACTCCGCCCAGGCCACAAACGCGGCGGCGCGCCCGTCGTCCTGTGCCTGCCGGAAAGCCTCAATAAACGCCCACTTAACAGAGGATTCAGAGGCAAACGGTGAAGGAATACCTTCCCAGTCCTGAAACATCAGTTCGGGATCTTCCTCGCCGGCGTGCAGCGTCCGGCAGGCGTCATAAAACGCGTCTTCGTCGTCGAAATCGGTTAAATCAAACCATTTGCCGAAAATGCTGCCGCAGTTGTACTGGTGATACGTACCCACGTAGACCGCCGGAACCGTAATTGATGAATTCATTTTTTCGTCTCCCTGCGGGGCGGCATGGCCGCCCCGGTCGTTAATCAGTCCAGCGCGGCGTAAATGGCGTTGCATTCCGGGTGAAGGGTGATGTGATTCCAGAGCTGGGCATCACGCAGCATGTAAAGGTGAGTCAGGGCCGGGTTGCCGCTGTCATGATTTGCCGCCAGACGGCGGTTAACGGCCAGCGATGTCAGAATAATGCCCGCCGCGTCGGCGCTCACAGTGCGGTCAAACCAGCTTTCCGTGCTGACCATATGGACGCGGCCACAATCGGGCATCATGTAACCGCCGCCCTCAGGCAGTCGGATAAAGTGCCAGAATTCGACTTCATATTCGGGCATCCATTTTTTTGCCAGTGCATACACCTGCAATTCTGCGAGCATAAAATCAGCGCCGAACATGTAGGGCATAAAAGACAGGCGGTCGGACTCTTCAACATTCAGGGCCGGGCGTGTTGTCACATACTGCATGGTAAAACCTCCGTAATCACATGGACTGCGACACCGGGCGGTGCCGTGCCTCCATAACAGACGGGCGGTCAGTCGTGAATGCAGGGGCGCAAGGGAAGCCGCAGCCTGACGCACACGGCAGACGGGAGTTGGAGGGTGAGGCCGTGAACCCTGAGCGGTCGAACGACCGGAAAATCCCGGCTGACGGGAAGGAAGGACCGGGTGACCGCCGCGTTCACTTTACCCTTGCATTCGCGACAGCCCGGCTAAGATGGAGGCACGGCACCGCCCGCACACGACACGGCGATAACAGAGGCGGGTTTTCATCCCAAAGGCCCGGAGGCCGGGCCGGGTAAACGCGGAGCCGGCACGGGGACATCCTTATCGCATACGGTCATCCCGCGCCGGTCAGTGAGGGGAAGATATTTCCCTTCCCCCGCCATCATCATTCAGTTTGTACGGGCGTCGCCCGGGCTTCACTCACTACCTCGCGCAGTACACGGCGATCAAGCCAGCGGCGGGCCGGGTCGCCGGGGAAACGCAGCATATCGGTGATAACGCCTGCGGCTTCGATTTCCTCCTGTCGTTCATTAACCACGGTCAACAGGATGGGACAGAACGACGCCCCGCGCACCAGAACAGCGTCAAGGACGGCATCCAGTACGTCAGTGTCGTTTTCATCGAGCCAGTTTTCATGCTCGTACTCGTCAGCCAGTACGCGCCAGTCACCAAACCGCCTGTCCATCAGTCGCGGCGTGACGGACGGTTTCAGCGCAGCGGCAAGGCGGTGCGCATCCAGCCTGACGATTTCCGCTATCTGCGTGAGGGAGGCTTTCAGGAAAGCCAGCAGATCGTCACATTCCGCCGCCGTCAGCCATTCCTGTGCATAAGGCAGATGAAGTGTCTGGGCGTCCGCCAGTTTTTCCGGGGGCATAAAGCCCTTTGCCGGGTACAGATACAGCCGCGCCGGGGTTCCCGCCAGCCGCCGGGCGCTGGCGGTCAGCAACCCGGCCCGGCCATACGTCAGCGGCTGGCAAAGGTGCGTGACCAGCGCCAGAATGTGTGCGGCATCGAGCGAGCCGGTGGCGACTGACCAGCCGGGCATGGTTTCAGGCGCGATTTGCATCATATCCACGCAAGGCGGCCAGCCCGCATCCTTTAGCATCCGGTCGCCGTGGCGGAGTATCAGCGCGTTGAGTGTGTCGTTTCTCATGTTTTTTCCTTCGGTGAATGCCCCGCCGTTCAGCGGGGCGGACGGGTCAGGCGGCCAGTTCACGTTTCAGCCAGGCGATTTCTGCCTGAGCGTCAGCGACACTCGGGTAGTGATCTACCGTCAGGGACGGCGAATGCTCGTCTTCTCCGTTAATCGCCTGTGCGGCAATGTCCGTGATGCGATACAGCGTATCGACGGGGACGCTCACGCGGGGAATGCCCGGGCGAATCCCGGCGTACAGCGCCTGCACGGTGCGGAATGACACGCCTTCTTCGGTGTGCTCCCCCGTTCCCGTGCGGCCGATAAGCTCAAGCAGGGTGTGAGCCTCGACCTCCGTCATGTTTCCGGACAGGGCCATCACGTCTTCTTTCGTCCAGACCAGCAGGGCGTAGCGTTCTTCGTTCCCAAACATGCGTTTAAGTTTTTTGTTCAGTTCTTTACGGGTGCCATACAGCATGGTGTTGTCTCCGTGATTCAGTGGGGCGGCCTCGCCGCCCGGGGTTCAGTCTCTGAAAGATTCATCGAGTAACAGGGCGATATTGAATGCCTCGTCCATCAGGACGTTGAGGCGTCGCAGGCTCACGCCAGCCAGCCGTTCCGGCAGTCCGTCGTGCTGGTAGTGGTATTTGTCTTCCAGCACTTTCAGGGTGGTTTTCAGGTCGCAGATGTTGTTGGCCAGCCCGGCCATATCGCGGCGCAGGGCTTCGTGTCCGTCGTAGTTCATCACGCCACCTCCGGGAGCCATTCATCGTTCGCCGCCGGGGTGTTGACGGCCCGGTGCATGGCGGCCAGTCGCTCGGTTCCGGCCCGGTGGTACTGCGCCAGCATTTCAATGCCGATATAGCGGCGTCCGGCGCGGTATGCGGCGACGCAGGTCGAGGCACTCCCCGCAAACGGGTCGAGGACAATCGCGCCAGGGGCGCTGAATGACTCAATCAGCGGCTGTAGCGCCTCCACTGGTTTCTGGTTTGGGTGCAGCGGGTTGCCGGTATACGGGAAAGGCATCACATCCGGCAGCGGTCTGAGGGGCGGCACCGGGCGGCCTTTGGCAAGGACATAAGCCCCTTCATGGCGGTAGTCCACGAATCCGCGACGGTCTTTCGCATTACGGCGATTTGACGCATAGGTTTTGGTGAACACAAGCTGGCCCACGGCGTAGAAGCCCGCCGCTTTCCACGCGGCCATAAAACGGTCCACCCGGTTCCAGCCGTAGAAACTGACCATCAGGGCGTCCTGTTTGAGGACGCGGTACATCTCCAGCGTGGCCGGTTGCAGCCATTCGTCCGTCACATCCCCGGCAATCTGTCTGCCCTGACGGTCCTTAAAACCGACGAGGTAAGGCGGATCGGTCACAATAAGGTCCACGGCACGGTCGGGGAATCCGCGCATCACATCAATACAGTTCCCGAGAATAAATCTGGACATGGCAGCACTCCTGTAGTCAGGGGGGGCAGGAGGCATCACCGCGATGCCGTTCCCTGCCGCACGCTGCCTGTTCATCGCGTCCGGTCACGGGTCAGGCCGACCGTGGAATATCGCAGCCGCCAGTTTTTTATGGCGGCGAGAATATGCCGCGAAAGCGGCTTGAAGGGCGTTCATTAAAAAGGCGAGGGACTGGCGTACACTCTCAACGACGCCGGGCCGGAGCAGAAAAGCCGCCCGTCCCGTAACAGGCCGGACGCGAGACACTGGCAGCGGGTGGCAGGCCTTCAGCGACATCAGGGGAAAGAGGAGCATCGACATACCTGTCCACAAACTCGGGGTTTAAGATTGTGGATAACCTGAAGGCAGACAGCGGAGAAGCGCGGGAGAACAGGCGTCACCACGCCTGTTCTTTTTTTGTACAATCAGCGGCGGGGTATCAACGGCTCCGGGATTTATCTCCGGCCACGGAGAGGCCGATATACACGCCCGCGCCCCAGATGACCTGGGAGAGCACGAAAACCCACTGCGGGACGTCGAACACCAGGAGCGGGAGCAGGCATACCGTCACGATACCAATCATGCGGCTGCCGTACTGCCTGCGTACCGGTTCGCTGCTGTCGACGGGGACGCCGGCAAAGCGGAGAGCCTTTCTGAATCCGGGTGACATAAACACCTCCTCAGGTAAAAACCTATTTATTATCTGTATATTACACGATATCAGCGCAGCGCACGCTCTGACATACGTTTTTACAGTCAGTCGTTTTTTTTCGTAACCACAGCAATGTTTTAGCCCGGAGCTGCGTAAAGAGGCTTGCAAAAAAATAAAGGCGGCAAAATAATTACTGTATATAAACACAGTTAATAAGACGCTAAAAATGAAGTTTATTGCTGCCTCCCCCGAACCCGGGGTCATGACCCTCCCCCTTTTTACCGAGCGTTGCGCCGCCGGTTTTCCATCGCCGGCGGCAGATTACACGGAAGCGGAGCTGGATCTGAACGAGTACTGCATCCGGCACCGGGCCTCCACCTATTTTGTCCGGGCTATCGGCAACTCGATGACCGATATTGGCCTGAATTCAGGCGACCTGATGGTCGTCGACAAGGCAGAGAAACCGGTGCACGGGGACATTGTCATCGCCGAAATGGAGGGGGAATTTACCGTCAAACGGCTTCTGCTGACGCCCCGTCCTGTACTGCAGCCCATGAACCCGGCCTACCCTGCCCTTCACCCTGACCCGGAGACGCTGCAGATTTTTGGTGTGGTGACCGCGTTTATCCATAAGACGCGCGGAGCGGACTGATGTTTGCCCTGGCCGACGTCAACTCATTCTATGCCAGCTGCGAGAAGGTGTTTCGCCCTGACCTGCGGGGTAAACCGGTTGTCGTGCTGAGCAACAACGACGGCTGCGTTATCGCCCGCTCAAAAGAAGCAAAACTTCTTGGTATCAAAATGGGCGTACCGTGGTTCCGGCTGAAGGACGCACAGTTTCCCGAGAAGCTGCACGTGTTCTCCAGCAACTATGAGCTGTACGCCTCGATGTCCGCCCGGGTGATGACACATCTGGAAGAGCTGGCGCCGCGCGTGGAACAGTATTCCATTGACGAGATGTTCCTTGATATCCGGGGCATCAACCGCTGCATTGACTTTGAAGACTTCGGTCGGCAACTTCGTGTCCATGTTGGTAACGGTACGGGACTCACCATCGGTGTCGGTATGGGCCCCACCAAAACGCTGGCGAAGTCAGCCCAGTGGGCTTCAAAAGAATGGCCACAATTTGGCGGTGTTCTGGCTCTGACCCCGGGCAATCCCCGCCGGACGGAGAAACTGCTCTCACTGCAGCCGGTGGAAGAAATCTGGGGAGTGGGCCGGAGAATTTCGAAGACGCTGGGGACAATGGGTATCACCACTGCGCTGCAGCTGGCGCGCGCGAATCCGACCTTCATCAGGAAAAACTTCAACGTGGTACTGGAGAGAACGGTTCGTGAACTGAACGGAGAGCCGTGCATCTCGCTGGAGGAAGCCCCCCCCGCCCAAACAGCAGATTGTCTGCAGCCGTTCTTTCGGAGAACGCGTCACGACTTACGAGGCGATGCGTCAGGCCGTCTGCCAGCATGCAGAACGCGCAGCGGAGAAGCTGCGCGGCGAGCATCAGTACTGCAGGCATATCTCGGCCTTCATTAAAACGTCGCCGTTCGCCATCAACGAGCCCTACTATGGCAATCTGGCAACAGAGAAACTGATGACTCCCACGCGGGACACCCGGGACATTATTACTGCTGCAGTCAGAGCGCTGGACAGGATTTGGGTCTCCGGCCATCGCTATGCCAAAGCCGGCATCATGCTGAACGATTTCTCCCCGACCGGCATCTCTCAGCTGAATCTTTTTGATGACGTACAGCCCAGAGCACACAGTGATGAGCTGATGAAGGTGCTCGACGGCATCAACCATTCCGGCCTGGGGAAAGTATGGTTTGCGGGACGGGGAATTGCGCCTGAATGGCAGATGAAGCGGGAGATGCTTTCTCCCGCTTATACAACCCAATGGTCTGATTTGCCCATAGCCCGGTTATGACCCTACTCAACAATAATGCAATTTTGTTATCTTGTTATCTTGTTATCTTGTTATCTTGTTATCTTGTTGCTTTTTTTAGATAAATTTACATATAAATCATTAACTTAATAAATTAACAAGATAACATCTTAACAAATCAATTGCGTTATTTCCGTCTGTGCGGCAATATTAAGATGTTAACTTAACAACTTAATATGAGGCTATAATGAAAATTGTATTAGGTAGTCAAAAAGGTGGTGTTGGTAAGAGTACACTAGCGGTATCTATCGCCGCGTATCTGATGTCACTAGGCTATCGAGTGATTATTGTCGATGCAGATGATCAGAAATCAGTTTTAACCTGGTACAACAACCGTCCTGAAAGTCTCCCCCATATTCCAGTTACAGGCGCGACAGGCAACATCAAAGCCATGTTAAATGAACACGAGAAATCATATGACTTTGTCATCGCAGACTGTGCTGGCCGTGACAGTGCAGAAATGCGTAGTGGATTGATGGCCGCAGACGTATTCATTTCTCCGTTACGGCCTTCTCAGATGGACCTAGATGTTGTACCTCATACATGCTCCGTTTTTACTGCAGCAAAAGATTTTAATGAGAATGTTCGAGGGTATCTCGTATTAAACATGACTCCCACAAACATGTTTGTTAATGAAGCTAATCAGGCAGCTGAAGTACTCAAGGATTACCCTGAAATGCGCCTGGCGGATTCCCGAGTATGTGATCGAAAAGCGCATCGAGACGCGTGGGCAGAATCAATGACAATTTTTGAAACGCAAAATGATAAAGCACAACAAGAAATCGAAGCGCTAGTTAAAGAGGTTATTCTGTGAGAAATAGAGCAAATACTCCACCTCGAGACGAGGCAGCATTTATAAACGGAGGTACGGCTGGTATTGATAATACCAAAGGGACCTCAGAGAAATCATTGGTTGCAAGTAAAGCAAAACCAGTGAGTATTTCCTTTTTTGACGAAAACTTAAAAGACATTGATGATCTTATAACTGCGGAGATGGTTTCAGGTAAAGGCAGAGTGAATCGTTCTGATGTTGTCAGGGCGGCGATAGAAGCACTAAAAACGCTATCAAAAACAGAGATATCACGATTGATAGCAGAAGCAAAACAAAGATAACATCTTGTTATCTTGTTATCTTGTTATCTTGTTATCTTGTTATCTTGTTATCCGACATAAAATACTATCTATAGCCGTCAGGAACAGCAGCATTCGTTCCTGATAGTTACCACCAACCGCACGGAGCTGATAATTAACTCGTCTCACCAAGTTGTTTTTTCGCCATAATGTCTGCCCAGATTTCTCACACAAGAAACAATAATTCTGTCCATTTCTGCTCAGCATAGAACAATTAAAATCATACAACGCATTATCAAATGCTTTCTCTCTGTTTAGAGCCGAGATGTTATCAACCTTTCTTCAATTTCCTGATCTCTGGAATCATCTTTTCGTACATCTTTTTAGTTGAGTTTAAGCAATAATTTTGGAGATACTCATAGTTTTCGTCAAATTTTGGTAGGTTTTTAGCTAAGGTTATCTTTTTAGGTAAGGTCCCGGTAAAATCGTTGACTACATCAAAAGTTATTGAGTTATGCTTATGATCTTCATCAACTAATTTTAATTCAGCTACAACCGGACTTTTATCCATTGCCCCGTTAACTAGTTGTCTAATCTGAAATTTTCTCGCAAAAACAAAATTAATTATTGACGGGCTAACGCTATTAAAAGTTATATTCCATGTCAAGGGCATTGCATCACATAATCCTTCTGAGATAAATTCACCATCAATCGAACCATCCTCATCAACAGATAATTGAATTGTCATAATAGGTTGCGGCTTATCTAGGCCAAGATCTCCACTATTAATAATATATTCAGCATCTGATGACCATTTTCCTGTAAGAAATTCCTTTTGATAAAGAGCTGAATTTAATTCATTTCTGTATGGCAGGTAAAGTCCCACAACTGCGATAACCACCCCCAATGCAGTACATAAGGTTGTGATTCGTCCACTCATTATCTTTCCTTATCTTCGTTTGTTAGATTGAGAACAATAGTACATCATTAGCATCCCGTAGTAATCCACGGCAAATTGGACTGACAGCACTTTATGTCCAGACCAACGACATATTAATTTATCGCCCTAAACATGCGCATAGTAGAAGACAAAAAATGCTTTTCTACCACGACGTTTGGCACCAACGGATATAGTGACCAGAAAACATTTCTGGTGATCGTATTAATATTGTTGATCCAAAGCGCAAACCGTGAGTCTGTTCAGAGCTTGCATCTAAGTATGTGAAGGGTTGGACAAGTGCGGTGAGAGCGCAAGACTGTCACATTGAGGTATGCTTTAAATATACCACTCAAAAAGAGACTGGCTAATTTTATTGTGACCATATAAGTGATACCATGATGAGCAATACCACTTAAATGTTACCATCAGGACAAAAAATGTTCGTTTTTGGTTACCTCCGGGCATCCACTTCAGAGCAGGATGCCAGCCGGGCAAAAAATGCACTGAAGGCGTTTGCAAACCAACATGGCCACCGTATTGCTGGCTGGTATATCGATAATGTCTCCGGTACGACAATGAATCGCCCTGAACTGATCAGGCTTCTTGGTGATGCGGAACCTGGTGATGTGATTCTCATTGAACAGGTCGACAGGCTTACTCGCCTGGATGATGCAGGCTGGGAGACACTCAGAAAGCAAATTACAGACAAGCAGCTGGCCATCGTCAGTCTTGATCTACCGACCAGCCATCTGGCGCTATCCAGCACAGTAAGTGATGACTTTACCCGAAGCATGCTGAAGGCCGTAAATGGCATGATGCTGGATATGCTGGCCGCTATTGCCCGAAAAGATTACGAAGACCGTCGACGTCGGCAGTCAGAGGGTATCAGTAAGGCGAAAGCTGAAGGAAAATACCGGGGCAGGGTGGCCGATGCGCAGAAACACGAACTGATTCGCACTCTGCGCCTGGTCAATGGAAAATCGCTGCGAGAAACAGCTCGCCTGGCTGGCGTTTCTAAAATGACTGTGATTCGGGTCTGCTCCAGCACTGATAAATAACGTCAACAAAGGAAGTAAGATGAAAACAAAAACGATAACCCTGGTAATTTATACGGTAATAGTTGCAGGGCTTACTATTCTGGGTACGCGACTCTACGACACAGTTTCGGACACAACAGATCCCGCCATTGCAA
>NZ_JACVUU010000036.1:0-61003 GCF_016516145.1 Klebsiella sp. S69
CATCGTTAACTTAAGATACAAAAGCTGTCCGGAGATGGCGGGTCAAGATCACTGGTTTCATCACGTAGTGGAAGTGATATTTTCAGATTAGGTGATGGTGAGAATGATACCTTCATACAGGATTGCGACGGTCGTGTATTCGTTCCGCTACTTAATTTGTCCATCCAGGATTATTTTAAGTACATTGAATCCTATGCTTCGTTAACTGCCGGGGACGATATCCTGCGCTTTGGTGATGGCGAACATGACACACTCATTCAGGCAAATGACGGCCGCCTGTACCTACCTTTGCTGGCTGACTCAGTTCAGGATGAAATAAATAACCTGAAAAACAATCAAACGCCCGTATCATCGGTTGTTTCGATTGATATACGTAATCAGGTAGATACAGCTGCTTATATTAATATTCCCGATGGTTATTATGCTGAGAAAATAAAATGGTTACGTGATAACGTAGCTATTCCAGATGCTACCGGGTACGCATACATATTAACAGCTGACGATATGATGAAAAATATTACGCTTAGCATTGAGAGCTTATTGGGTGGACACAGGGTATCCGATAAGAGCACCGGGAAAATTGGTGGGATAGCGCTGGAGAGCGTCGGTGCAGCAGGTTCACTTTATGAAGGATTTACCCTGTCTGCGGGGGATGATTTCAATGCTCTGGACATTATCACACCGTCAAACCCACTTGGACGATGGTTTACCACCCGTACTTACCTCAACCCGCCGCGAGGCTCTGATACGCAACTGGGCACAATGTACGACACTGACCCCGCGTTTACGGGCTTTAATGACTCGAACCGGGGCGTGCCGGTGGGTTTTGATAATATGCGCGTTGAGGATGGTGTTCTGAGGCTTCAGGCCCGTGCAGCTACTGCGAATGAAAAACCATATCTGCAAGGCTCAAGGCATGACCTGGCGGCGATGGTGAGCTCTGTAGGCGCATTTTCATTTTTCGCCGGTCCCGCCGGGACTGGAGATTGTATTATTGAGTGGTATGCGATGTTCACTCACAAAACACAAAACCCGCCAGGGTGGCACCCGTCATTATGGACCCAAAGTTCGCTGCCATCCTACACCTACAATTCGGATGAGCTGGATATTATCGAGGGCATCAGCCAGTTTGCAACGTCAAATTATAATCTCTGGGGAGCAGATGGTTCGAAAACAGGCGGAGGAACGCTTGGACCGGAAAAATATATATTTGATGGCAAGTACCATAAAATTAGCGCCATCCTCAATCAAAGTAATGTCCAGATATTCATTGATGATACCTTTAGCAGCATATTAAGTCTTGATGCCAATTCAGTACGTGAACCGGGTTACTTGTTGATGAGTAGTCATGTATATAAAGGCACTTTCCATGGTGAAACCTATTCTGCCTGGGCATGGGAAAAACTCTGGAAGGGGGCGACAATTAGTGTTGACTGGTGCCGCATCTGGCGTAAAACAGGATTGAGTCATATCAAGCCGCTCGTCACCGTTCCTTCAGTCAACATTGATTATGGCAGCAGCGGCACAATAGTACTTCCGGCTAAGTCGGTTCTGTGGGGCCGTGACGATGTTTCAGAGCATGTCCAGACAGTCATGACTGAAGAGAATGAACCCGGTGGCAGCCATACAGTTTCCTATGACTCCCTTCCTCCTTTTGTTACTTACGATGCATCCACCCGAAGCATTACTATCAGTAACGGATACACGAAAGCGGGACGTCTTAACTTCGTTATTTATGGCTATCTGCAGGATGGCTCAAGCTGCGAACCCGCCCGCACATGGGCCAATATTGGACCTCGTTTTTCAGGTGATGCATTAACACTGAAACCAGGAAAAAGTGTTGATTTATATCCTCTCTGGGATTGCGGAATCCTTGTCACTGATGGCGAGAAATGTACCAAAACCATCGGCGTTTATTCACTACCCGAAGGCGTGATCTTTGATACCAAAAGCTGCCAGTTAATCAACTTCGGTGGTGAAAATGGCTCATATGTTATCACCAGCGCCTGCCAGAACAGTGTCGGACAGACAGCGGTCCAAAAAATAAATCTGATTCTTAATTAAGAGGTCATCATGCTTGTACTTAATTCTAACTCTGCATATACCGGCGATAAAAAAGATTTACCCGGTTACTGGCCTACTTTTGGATATACTCCCACAGTGGCTCTGTCTTTGCGGCAGCTTTCAGCATCCTACACCGGACCTGCAATTCGTGTACGTCGCTCCAGTGATAACACAGAGATTAATATTGGATTTACTGCCGAAGGCGACCTGGACACGACGGCGCTGCTTAATTTTTGCGGTTCAGGCAACGGATTTATCAGTGTCTGGTACGATCAATCGGGTAATGAGTTTAATGCTATCCGCGAAAATGTGTCCGGACAGCCACGGATAGTTTCGGCAGGCGCTGTTGATCTGATTGGTTCTAAGCCAGGCGTGGTATTCGACGGAACAAGTGATGCCCTCTCTTTAACGGCTGCTGTTTCTGCGTTATCTGGAGTAGCAAGTTTGTCCTCATCTCTTGTTCTGCGTTTTCGATCTTCGCCCGCAGCGGCCTGTAGTATTTTCTCATTTTATAAATCAGACAGCCCCGTTCGTCGTCGATACAACCTGGGCGCCGGATTTCAGAGTCAGGCGAAAAACCTGCTACAGATAATTTCGACGCAGGCAGATTCGGGTAACGCTGAGATCGTGACAGAAACTACCCCGTTTACAGCAAATACAAATATTATTGTTCGCTCCTACATCGACTTTAAAACTCATTTGCAGGGCATCGCTCTGGATAGCGGAGGATGGGTTACCGGCTCCGTGTCTGGTGAAGTCTCAGGAATATCTGATTCCGCTGTACTGGGTGGCGGGCCGTGGGTAAGCGGGGCGCCAAGCGAGCTTTCTTACGTGACTATCGGCGAATTTATCCTCGTTGATTCAAAAAGTGATTATTTCCTCAGAAACATCACGGCTAATCAGCAGAAATACTTTACTAATTAATTTAAGCCTTGATATTGCGGCTGGCAGTTATCATGACAGCCGCAATGACCTGATTGGACATTAGCTATCCATTTGTCTGGTTACGGGTATTATTAGGGTTGCGAATTTTAGAGAGGTTTAGGTCCAAACGAGAACGTAATACCGGCCCAAACGATGCGGACTAGCCAAAAGTCTGTACTTCCTGGGCCCACTACAATGCATAAAACAGATTCAAAATTCACACAGGTGCGTGTAGCATTGTTAGCACTTCTTGGTTATTATTAGATGACTTATAGTTATAAATCATAACTTAAACCGCACTAAACTAATTTATAGCATCTTGTTGAAAAAGTAAACTTATGTTAGGTTAACTTACTGGAATGAGTACCTTGGAATAGGTGGGGAGACTTTATGGATAAGAGTTTTTATGTTAAAAATATGTTTTGGGGCTATTTTTCAGCCGCATGCATTTTATTTTTTAGTTACGATAGCTATGAAACAAAAATGACTTACCTTAAAGTTTTTGCAATTTTAAGTGCGCTTTTATTTCCTTTTGCAAAGTATTTAATAGAGCAGATTTCTTTAAAGTATTTACAGCGTAATGTTATGCGCCCTGGCACTTTTGATGTCCCAGATACCTATAAATTTACCTTATATTGTATATTTAATTTTTTATTCGCAATTCCCTTGGGGATCGCTTTCTTAGTTCTGCAATTGAAGAAAGCCATTATAAAATAATGGCTTTGTATTAGTTATAAGGCTAAATTGGTGTTAAATGCCGATAATCTTATTAGCTTCTTCTACAATGGTATCGTTAACGATAGCACCAATTCCAGCCATAATTAAACCATATCCCAGCACTCCTACCGGACCAGACAAAACAGCGGCAAAAGCTAATGCTGCAAGATGCGTGGCGGCTAAACCGATAGCGATTGTCTGCACTTTAACAAAGAAAGGACGCCAGTTATCAGTCTCAACTGCCTTTTTAAGTTCATTAAAAGCATCAATAGAATCCATAGCTGGGCCTACGTAGCCGACTCCCTTGCTAAATTTAGCTATATTTTTCGCAACAGTATTCATATCTGCCGCTTTTAGGGCATTAGTAATAGCTGCACGATCCTTTGCATTAATTTTTTTATTGATATTAGCCTTGTGCTTATCATACGCTCTCAGGGCATCGTCAACGTTACG
This sequence comes from Klebsiella sp. S69, assembly GCF_016516145.1. Lineage (NCBI taxonomy): Bacteria > Pseudomonadati > Pseudomonadota > Gammaproteobacteria > Enterobacterales > Enterobacteriaceae > Klebsiella > Klebsiella sp. S69. The sequence goes on from NZ_JACVUU010000036.1 coordinate 4,159, forward strand.
AATTTTTTTGCCTTTAACCTGACTTGCCATTGATTTTGCGAGCTGTTCAGCCTTTTCCCCATAAGATTTCGAGACTTGGGTGTAAAAATCTGCTGTAAATTTAACAGCATCTTTTACAGCTTGAGCTTCCTTTTCTTTTATCTCTTTATTAAGAGCTTCGCTCTTTTTCCATGCATCAGTAAGAACAGGAATTGCAATTCGATACCTAAGCGTAACGACACGAACGCCACCTCCCTTACCTCCTGCAGTCATAATGTCTTTCTTGGTTACCTCGGTCGTAACTTTACCGCTTTCAATTTTATATCCAGGAGGCAGCATTCCCTGTAAAACAGAAATGTAAACCCCAACAGCTGATAATTTTGCATTGTCTGCATTCAGATTCGTGTAATCACGAGGGTAACTTGGAATTTTATAACCTGTCTTCACGGTAACTGCAGCCGTGTATCCGGTGTTTGTAGGCACACCCACAAATCCGACACCTAGTTGCGATACTTCGGCCTTAGTCATGTTTTCTATACCAATGGATAAATCGCCATTAACTTCGATCTTATTGAGTGTTAGTTTAGCTTTGGGATTGATTAATTTAGCTTTTTTAACAAAGTCCTCAAATTTTTTACGAAGGGTAGGATTATTAATGATATTTCCAGCCTGTGTTTGACTTGGGCTTTGCGTCGATGAGCTACCACTACTGCTGTCATGGTTGCCAGTATTACCTCCGCCTCCCCAATGAACACCACCTCCACTGATTTTATTACCGCTTACATCATGAGTTACTGTCATATTTTCTTCTGGCATGAATGATTCCTTTTTTATTCTTGAGGGTGCTGTATGGATATACAGTGTTTTCAATGCTAAGTCTTATTAGATATTAAGTCAATGGTGTTCAAATATGCTTTATAGTTTGGTATGAACTAGCTTTAATTTAGTGATGTGTGTTTTAAATGTATTAATTTTAAAAATTATTGCATTGTAATAATTTTTAGCTTGGAGTTTTATTGTAAACAATTGGAGTCTTTTAAATTAACTACCTTGAATATGAAATTTTTTTGAACCAATTTCTTTGGTTCTTCTAAACGAGATTAAGATATAGGCATTCGCGTAGGGCGTTTTTTAACAAGCAAATATGTGATAACCGGCCCGACCAGAGTCGGTGCCGTTCGAGTCGCTAATGATCACTTCAAACTGGTTATCCGGCTACAGAAGACGCCTATTTTAGATATTCTATTAATCCTACACGACCACGAATAAGCTACTGGGACGGAGATGAAGAGAGAGCTGATCGTCGAGCGTACCCGCGCCGGTTTAGCCGCTGCGAGAGAGCAGGGGCGTATTGGCGGCCGCCGGCGGGTGATGACGCCGGAGGTTGTCGATCGTGCGCATCGAATGCTGAAGAACGGCGCAACGAGGCAACAAGTGGCGGATGTGATCGGGGTAGGGGTAAAGACCGTTTATAAATATTTCCCTGCACAATAAAACGGTTCATCTGTGAACTGTTTGTGGAGTTTTGCAGGTGGTAAACTGGCTTTCTTATGCGGAGTATGCCGAAGCTACTCATCTTTTAATGTGACATTAAGTGTTAGTGGTATAGAATTATCATAACTGGACATAACATGTTAATAAATAGGGGTTTTGATGTCAGTCTCTAAAGATTTCCTACTTTGTGTATATGAGCGGTGCAATGAACATTTGAAAGAACAATCGACAAAACGTGATCAGGCGATAGCTTTTTACTTGGTTGTGATATCGTTTTATTTCGGGTCGTACTCAGCAATTAGCAAGTTACTTGTAAGTCCGTACTCTCCAGTTTTTTTTAATGTGGTTATATGTCTGATTAGTGGTATGACAATCAGAACGTTGTCTGGTTTACGTTCATGGCATATGCAATATGCTAACTCGGCGTTAGCGCTTAATAAAGTGATATCGAAAAATATCCTCGAATTAGATACACTTAACTCAGAGATTACATCTTTTTTCGGTAAGAAAGAAAAGGAATATAAGGAAATGACGCTTGCTAAAATGTTCTCTGGTATTGAAAATAGAGTCATACTTGGGATGACTCTTATTTCCGGATTTCCGGTTGTGATGTTAGTTAAAGAAGTTATGTCTTTACTTAAAGTAAGCAATAAAGAAATTATAGTATTAGTTGAGTGTGCATTTTACATAGCATATGTTGTATATTATTTTTACAATACTATAATGATAATTCGTAAATCAGCAAATCATAAAACTTGGATTGTAAATTTTGAATAATCTTATTGTTGAGAATCAATATGTTGCGGTGTTCCTTAATGACTCTGGACACTTGCGCATAAGCCAGAAACACGGTGGCGTTGTTGTTATTCCTGAATGTAATGGAAAATACGCATTAATCCAACATTCAAGAAATGGTGTCGCGCTCATTGAATTTCCAAGAGGGTTTATCGAAAATGGAGAATCACATATAGATGGTGCCGAACGAGAACTTAGAGAAGAATTGAATCTCGTTTCGGTGAATAGCTATTTGTTAGGCGAATTGATTACTGATTCAGGATTGATTGCTGACAATGTTCGGGCTGTTATTTGTGAAGTGAAAGATACATCTCAATTATCATTGCAATCAAGCGAGGGTGTTATAGGTTGTGATTATTATACTTATGATGAAGTTATTGAGCTTGTAAAAAATGGGAAGGTTAAAGATAATTTCACCTTGGCCTCATTAATGCTATTACAGGCTAACAGGTAATGTTTCATAGGCAACCCTATGCCCGTTTAATTTGTTGAACGTTTCAGCGAACTGTATACAGAAGCTCGTCAAGAGCTGTTTACTATGAAGTCAGTATCATAAGTGCATAATGCTGGATTTGCACTGCTCGCAAAACCGTCAAACAGTTCAGTATAGAAAGCGCTCGTTACTCATTACATCAATGTGTTACGTCAACGACGTAAATTGATAGTCGAAACCTATATTGATCTGCTATCTGGATAAAACTACTGTATGCATAAACAGTGATTATGGGAGAGTAGATCATGCTTCGACAAAGAGATATTAACCAGGCATTTCGCGAGTCAGTTTTACGTAACTCAAAGGGATATCAATACTTACATACAAGAGATTTCGTTTCATCATTACAGCAGCGCGGCATTCACTTCTCACACTCTGAGGCTAATCGGTGGATAGAGAGGTATCAAAGCTGCTTCGCTGACAAAACGCCGGACAACACTGAAAACAGGCTTTGGATTTTAAGGAGCATGGGGAGGATCATGTAATGATGGTTAGTTCTTTTCCCTCAGTTGCGATCGCTGATAAAAGACTGATGGCCCGTTTCACACCTGCCTTAGACCGTTCAACCTCTAAGGTTATTTCTGAACTGCATACAAATGTTCATCTTTTGCCGAATCTGTACTGAAAGTAAAAGGAAGAAGGGCGTATAACAGCTAACTATTTGGGAAAAAAGATTTTTAATCATTAACGACCTCGTATTTATTTACACAAAAGAGCAAGTCCATCAAATAATGTGTAAAAACGGAAGATCTTGTATCATTTTATGTATAATGCTAATAATTCTCATTACCATAAGCATTTTCATTAATTGTTGACTCTTCTGGGGATTTTCGAAGTGAATGTAACTTTATGTAAGAAGCGCCCAATAGCGCTGTTTTTGGCTGGCCTCCTCACCTCATCGGCTTTTGCGGAAGAATCTACGGAGAAACTGGCGGACGATGAAACGATGCTTGTCACCGCCGAACAGGGACTGAAACAACAGCCCGGTGTCTCGATCATAACTGAAGAAGACATTCAAAAAAGCCCACCAGTTAACGATCTTTCCGACATCATCCGCAAAATGCCCGGCGTGAATCTGACCGGTAACGGTGCTAGTGGCAGTAGGGGTAACAACCGTCAGATCGATATTCGCGGCATGGGTCCGGAAAATACCTTAGTGATGATTGATGGCGTGCCGGTGAGCTCTCGTAACTCTGTGCGATATAACTGGCGCGGTGAGCGTGATTCCCGAGGCGATACTAACTGGGTCCCCGCGGAAATGGTGGAACGTATAGAAGTGATACGAGGTCCGGCTGCTGCTCGTTATGGTTCCGGCGCTGCGGGCGGGGTGGTGAATATCATTACTAAACGCCCCACTAACGACTGGCACGGATCCTTATCCCTTTTCACCAACCAGCCTGAAAACAGCAAAGAAGGCGACACTCGTCGTGCTAATTTCAATCTTAGCGGTCCACTGGCAGGTGATGTTTTGACGATGCGCCTGTATGGCAACCTCAACCGCACCGATGCCGATTCCTATGACATCAACACCGCACAAAACGGTTCATATGCAGCCGGTCGAGAAGGTGTGCGTAATAAAGACATCAACGGTGTACTGTCCTGGAAAATTACGCCTACCCAGATCGTTGATTTCTCCTATGGCTATAGCCGTCAGGGAAATATCTATGCGGGTGATACTCAAAACAGTAATAGTAATAGCAGTGCTAACGGCCTGGTTGAATCGCTTTATGGCAGTGAAACAAACCGTTTATATCGTCAAAGCTACGGAATTACTCACAACGGAATCTGGGATTGGGGAACATCCAGGCTAAATTTCAACTATGAAAAGACCAACAATACCCGTCTAAAAGAAGGTACCGGCGGCAGTACTGAAGGGATGATTAATAGCGATGTCTTTTCGACTAGTCGCCTGCAAAGCTATCGTGCTGGCGGGGAAATCAACTTTCCTCTACAGTTACTCGTTGATCAAACGATGACTCTTGGCGCTGAGTGGAATCGCGACGAACTCAACGATCCGGCCTCTATGCAGTCGTCAAGTACTGACTTCTATTTACCAGGTAGCTCTGGTGATCCTTCTCAACGTAGCAGTAAAAACTCAGCAACCATTAGTTCGCTCTATTTCGAGGATAATATTGCCGCGACCGACAGTACCGAGGTAATTCCGGGGCTGCGATTTGACTATCACGATAATTTCGGTGCGAACTGGAGTCCAGGCCTGAATATTTCACAGGAAATGGGCGAATACTTCACCCTGAAAGCCGGTATAGCACGTGCGTTCAAAGCACCAAATCTGTATCAGTCAACGCCGGGCTATCTGCTTTCCACGCGCGGCAACGGTTGTCCTATTGGTCTTAGCCAGTGTTATTTACTGGGTAACGATAATCTCGATCCTGAAATTAGCGTTAACAAAGAAGTGGGGATCGAATTCAGTCATGCAGGTTATGCAGCTGGCATTACCTACTTCCGCAATGATTACAAAAACAAAATCGTGTCTGGCACTTCTGCCGTTTACAGCAACGGTACTTATAACGTGCTGCGGTGGGAGAACGGCGGTAAAGCTATCGTTGAAGGGTTGGAAGGTAACCTGACCATTCCTTTGATTGCCGATACGCTGGAGTGGCGCTCTAACGCAACCTACATGTTCCGTTCTGAAAGCAAGAAGACCGGAAATCCGCTGTCAGTCATCCCGGAGTTCACCATTAACTCCCAACTGGAATGGCAAGCTACTGAAGACTTGAGCACAAATATTAACTGGACGCAATATGGCCGCCAGAAACCGCGCCAGTATGCTGAAACCGTTCTTGAAAACCGTAATGGGCTTTCACAACGTGAAATTAGTCCTTATTCCGTAGTTGGCTTAAACGTCAACTATGATATTACCAAAAATCTGCGTGCCAACGCAGGTATTAGTAATCTGTTTGACAAACGCATATACCGTGAGAACGCGGGGGCTTCAACGTATAACGAACCCGGGCGTGCTTATTATGCTGGCGTAACTATGTCATTTTAGTAAATGGTAGGCGGCCTTAAGGTCGCCTCTACCATGACCAGCTTTTAAACTTACAAATTAATTGAGATAGTGTCTACAAATAGTTGGTTGTGGTGAACAATACGATTTAGCGATTTGTTGCAGGTCAAGTGACAATAAACGCAGGCAATTATTAATTATTCTCGCCCACTTACTGTTAATAGCGGTTATGAGCGAGAGGTTAGAAGTACCATTATCAGCATCAATTTACTAAGCAAAAGCTCATAAGCAATTCTCATTATTATCGCTGATGAGATTAGGCCAGGTGACATGTAACTGATTGTTCTCATCATAACCCGAGAACAAACTTCCCTGGAAGCAGGATATGCCCGCTGATTCGAGCCACATCCATTCCTCCGGTTGTTCTATACCTGTTGCACAAACTCTGATTTCAAGCTTTTCACAGCAATGAATGATGCTTTGCACAATTGCCTGACGGGAACCGTCTTTGTGAATATCTCTTGTTAGATCATGGTGGATTTTTACTTTTTCCGGCTGGAAATTGGCGAGAAGCGACAAGCCTGAATAACCTGCTCCAAAATCGCTGATAGCAACACTGATTCCAGCGCTTTTGAGTTTTCTGACTGATTGAGTAAACTTATTCATATCGCTAATGATCGCTCTTTCTGAGAACTGAATGATAAGTTGCTCAGGAATAAGATTATTGGACTGAATATAATCAAGAAGTGTTTCAACAGACCTTGGCACTTCAATAAGCGTCATTGGTTGAAGGCTAACTGATATTCTTTGTTCCGCGAGTATAAATTTCCCGGCAAAGAAAAAAGCGTCTCGTTTTGAGGTTATGTCTGTCAAAAAGAGCTCCTCACTGTTTTGCGACTGTACATTCGGTATTAACTCAAATGAATGTACATGTTGAGCGAGGGGATCCACGACAGGTTTTATCTCAATTAAACTGGAATCTGTTGAAGATTTTAACCCTACAGCTTCGGAAGTAAAATACCATTCAGACTTGTCAGGTAACTCATAATAATTTTCTGTTTCAGTCGATTCGATGAACGTGCGGAAAAATCGCAGCGCCCGATCATTGTACATAAGCTTATGCTTTGTTGTACCACGTTCAAGGACAGATGCGAGGCAATCATCTTGCGCGTGGATTCTGATATCAATTAGCTCCATGCCTGCATTACCAAAACGTCGAAAAGGAGCAAAGTCGCATAAAAGTTCAACAATGTTAAAATGACGTTTGTCGCAACTGATACTGTCAAAAACTTCTTTGACGGATTCTTCGCGGCCTTCAAGCAGTTGGAAAAAATGGATTCCATTAAAAAGTAACACACCAGTGACGCCCATCTGCATGTTGCGATCATTGGCGCTTTTAACCATATCAACAATTTCCTGATATGACGTTCCTGAACGAACGTGGCTTCGGTAGATAAGTGTTATAAGCATTTTTTCGTCCGTAGGAAAATTATTTTTTTGAGATTAGCATGTGCATAAAAGAAATGTCTGATCTTTTCTAAAAAAAGTTTTTGCTAAGAATGTGTAAGCAATCTGCCTCTTTCCCTCCAGTATCCTGCTTCACCCATTCGCGTGCGGCTTCAGGCACCAGTACCAGCGGCAGGCGGTCGTGGATATCGACCAGACCCTTGTGGGCTGCAGCGGTCACAATCAAAATCCCTCTGCTTCATCTCCGCGCTCGAAAGGTACGCTGCCGATAGCTGCCATGAATATTGGCTTGCCTTCCTTCCTATGGATGAAATAGGGCCGTTTCTTGTCACCTTCACGCTTCCACTCAAACCAGCCATCCGCAAAATAGATCGTCCGGCCGTGCTGCCAGAGAGGCTTAAACATCCGGCTGGTTGCCGCGGTTTCCACGCGAGCATTGATGAGCGCAGGTTTATCCCACCACCCGGGTGCGTAACCCCAATGAACCGGATCGAGGTGCGGTTCTTCATTGCGTTCGCTCAGCAACAGAACTTTGGTACCAGGTGCGACGTTTTAACGGCCGATCGGTTCGGGGTCATAGGCGATATCCCGCTCGGCCTCTTCGGCAAGATAAGCTAGCTATTCTTTACGGGTTTGTGATTGAGCAAAGCGTCCGCACATGGTTACCTCCAGTCTTCAGACTAGAAGTATAGAAGATATGGCTCAAAGGGAGGGAATAGCTCCGACAATCCCATAACAAACGACTGTCGGAGCGAACATCTAAACAATGTGTACAAATTTGTGTATTAAAACCAATTAAAAACCGAAGTTATATAATTTAACCATTTGATTTTAAGTGGTTTAAGCTTGATTAATGTAAGTGCTATCGTAGGGCATACCATTCCTTATGTTTCAGTGGGTTAGCCATAGCCCCCAAAATATCGGATATCACGTTCACAATAATCACCAGCGCGCCGATGACCATCACGCCCGCTGAGATTGCGGCGTAGTCCTGTTGGCGAATGGCGTTAATGAGCCAGCGGCCCAGTCCCGGCCAGCTAAAGACCATTTCGGTAATCATCGCCAGCGTTAGCATGGTGGAAAACTGCAGACCCAGGCGCGGGATCACCGGCGGCAGGGCGTTATGCAGTACGTGACGGTGTAAAATCGTCCGCCGCGATACGCCGCGGGTGGCCGCTGCTTTGACATAGTTGGTGTCGTACACTTCGCTGGTGCTGATGCGCATCAGACGGATCACTTCCGTTGTCGGCGCCACTGCGAGGGTCAGCACCGGCAGCACCATATGGCGCGCCGCGCTGACGATCATTTCATGACGCCACGGCGAATCGGAAAGCCACGCGTCGATCAGCGCAAAGCCGGTGACCGATTTCACTTCGTACAGCAGGTCGAAGCGCCCGGAGACCGGGAACCAGCCCAGGGTGAGGGAGAAAAACAGGGTCAACAGCAACGCCAGCCAGAATACGGGGATCGAGAAGCCCAGCAGCGCCAGGGCGCTAATCAGGGTATCTTGCCATTTGTTGCGCATAATCCCCGCCAGCATGCCGACGGGGATTCCGATTACCAGCGCGAAGCCGAAGGCGAGGATACACAGCTCCATCGTGGCAGGGAATACCTCTTTAAGCTGCTCGGAGATTGGCTGCCCGTTGATGCTGGAGACGCCAAAATCCCAGTGCAGCACGCCCTCAAACCAGAACCACCAGGCGTTCCACAGCGAGGCGCCCTGCAGCGGCGCGTGAGGCGTAAAATAGCTCAGGCTAAAACCGACAAACGTCAGCAGAAAGAGCGTAATCAGCAGCAGCAGCAGGCGACGCAGGGTAAAAATAATCATGGTTTTTGCACCTCGTCTTCTTTTTCCCGCGAGACGCCGGCAAAAGAGGCGTTGCCAAACGGACTCAGCACCAGGCCTTTCATGTCGTAACGATAGGCCTGAAGACGCAGGGAGGAAGCCAGCGGCAGTACCGGCAGTTCATCAGCAAGAATGCGTTGGGCCTCTTTATAAGCTTCAATGCGCGAAGCTAGCTGCTGGGATGTCAGCGCTTTTTGCAGCACGTCGTCGAATTCACGATGACACCAGTGAGCATAGTTGGTTTGTGAGGCAATCGCCGCGCAGCTCAATAGCGGACGGAAGAAGCTGTCCGGATCGTTACTGTCCGTTGCCCAGCCGGAAAGCGTCAGATCATGACTCATATCCATTAATCTGGCTTCCTGAAAACGCCCTTCGACCGGCACAATGATCACCTTCACGCCAATTTGCGCCATATCCGCCTGGATAAGCTCGGCGGTTTTCAGGGGGCTGGGGTTCCAGGCCTGCGAACTGGTCGGAACCCATAGTTTGAGCGTCAGCTGTTCCAGCCCCAGCGCTTTAAGCCGGGCGCGAGCTTCCGCAGGATTATATTCGGTGATTCTGGCGTCGTTATCATAGGCCCAGGAGGCGCGAGGCAGCATTGAAGCTGCGGTTTCCGCCGTTCCGTAATAGATTGACTGCATCAGACGCTGATTATTGATGGCCAACGCCAGCGCGTGACGGACCTCCGGATTATCGAGCGGCGGCTTAGCGGTATTGAACGCCAGCCAGGCGATGTTCATTCCCGGGCGCAGGGTCAGGCGAAGGCGCGGGTCGTCACGCAGAATAGAGAGCTGGCTGGCAGCGGGCCAGGCCAGCACATCACACTCGCCGGTCAGCAGTTTTGACAGTCGTCCGGTACCGCCGGAGCCCAGATCGACCACCACCTGCGGCATCAGCGGTTTACCTCGCCAGTAGGCCGGGTGGCGCTGCAGACGAATATATTGCCCGCTGCGATATTCCTCAAGCTGGAACGGGCCGGTGCCAACAGGTTGACGATCGATCAGCTCCTGACGATCGCTCTGGGCCAGCTTTGCGGCATACTCCGCCGACATCACCGAGGCGTAGTGGGTAGCCAGGTGCCACAGGAAGGAAGCATCCGGTCGTTTGAGGCGAAATTCAACGGTGTGGTTATCCAGCTTACGCACGCTTTCGACGCTGTCGGCGAACTGTAAGCTATCGAAATAGGGGAAGCTGCTGCCGTTCACGTTGTGCCACGGATGGTCGCGGTTAAAAATCCGGCCAAAGGTAAAAATCACGTCGTCAGCGTTGAAATTGCGGGTCGGCTTAAACCAGGCGGTGGTCTGGAACGGCACGTTATTGCGCAGGTGGAAGCGGTAGGTGGCGCCGTTATCCAGCACCTCCCAGCTTTCTGCCAGTTCCGGGACCAGGCGGTAGGTATAGGGGTCAACATCAAGCAGTCGGTCGTACAACTGGGCGGCAAGAGTATCGACAATCAGACCGCTGCTGACCTTTTGTGGGTTGAAGGTGTTAACCTGGCCGCTTACGCAATAAACAAAACCGCTATCGCGAATATCCGCGTTAGCAGGCAGGGCGGGCGCGGCAAAAGCTTGCCCGTACAGCATAGACACCGCTGCCAGGAGAGAAGACAATTTCAGGCGCATAGTTTCTTATTGATTATAGAGCAAGGCTCTATCTTATTAATATTAAATAACATTTACCACCACCTTATTGCTTATGGAGATAATGTAAGCGATGGTTGCGTCGGTTATTTGACCAACTAATTCAAATTCATACCGCTTATTAACTTCGAGTATACCTCTTAATTCACCCTGCGTTTGGCAACAGGCGAAGAGACGGGAAGCGCAAATATGAATTTCATCGATTCAAATGCAGAACGGCTCGCGGGCACGTATTGTCGCAAGCATAGCGCTTCTCTGCGCCGCAGACGCCCAGATGTTTGCCACATGGTAGCTTTTTATTTGCGGATTCTCCAGCGAGCCGTGCCGGCATGACCGCCGGAGAAAGGGGCGCTACAGCGGCAGGAGCCGGTTATAACGTGCAATATAGTCTTTTGGGGTGATTTCAAGCTTTCCGCCATCAGGATGGTTCGCGACATACGTACGCAGCACCAGGCCGCTTTTTTGCGGCGTGATTGCCCAGCCTTGCAGACGATAGGAATCTTCGGTTGAACGAATAAGCAGGTCTGAAAAGATCATCATGACCGTGAGCGCCGGGGCTTTGTGGCTTTTCATGGTATGAACCAGGCTGACGTGCGCGGCATAGCGGCCAAGCGTTGAGGAATTAACCGGAATCATCTGTATTTTCAGTCCATTGAGTCATCATGCGCCGATGATAGTTCACATCAGTATATCTTACCAGTTACAAATGTTTAACCATGATGACGGCCCGGGCGCATCCAAAACCCTTAACTTTGTCCCTGTCTGCCGCCGCAGGTCATGGTAACCATCCACGTGACGCTGTCACTTCATGTCATTAAGTGGCGTAAATTCATACAGCGCCAGCGCGTTGCTCTCCAGCGAATCGACGAGCTGCCAGCGATCGCTTGCGGGCGTTTCTTCGCTCACGCGCAGGGCCGGGCGCGCCTGGTGCATCAGCCAGCGATACTCTTCTTCATCCGGGCCACTCTGGCTGCGAAAAGCCTCGAAAAGCGGAAAGAGCGCGCCATGATGCCGATCGAAGAGATGATGTTTGATGCGCCAGCGTCCATCAAGGCCGAGCAGGCGCACGCTCCATGGCTGACTAAAGCGCTGGATAAACGCCTCCTCGCTGGAAAGCCAGGGATTGAAAACCACCGTATTGCGCAGCAGCAACTGGTAATGGCCGTTATCGCGCAGCAGCAGCAAATTTTTTTCGTTAATCACCACTTCGCCCCGCAGCCTGCGCCACAGCCACAAGACCCAATACACCGGTCGCGGCAAACCGTGGAGATAGTGCAGCGCCAGGCTGGAGGTATCAAGCTTGCCGTTAGCGCCAGCCTCCCCCTGCAGCCCGGAATTCAGCCAGAACCCCGCCAGCCACACCTGGTCTGCCAGCCCCAGCAGATTATCCATCAGTAGCGCGCCGCGAAAGAAACGGCCGTTGGTGTCGCGAGTATCGCCGGTCAGGGTATTCCACGACAGTAGCCAAAGCGGTAACAGCAGCTGCCGCTGGCGCAGCGCGCTGTGGAGCTTGCGCATTTTAAGCACCGGGTAATTCTCGCTGGCGGCCAGCCTCTGGCTATCAATCTGCGCCAGATCCAGCAGTTCATTCGCATCTGCCTGGCAGGCAAGAAAATCCGCCTCGGCCAGCAGCGGTGAACAGAGGAGGGGATCCTCCTCCACGTTTTGTGAAAAGCGGTGCCAGATCCCCAGCGCCGACTGCGGCGAAAGCGCCTGGAGGATCGTTTTTTGTTGCCGCCAGGCATGCTGGCGCGCCTCATCGCTGGCCTGCGGGGACCAGTGCCAGACAAAACGCCAGCTGGCGAGGGTTGCCGGTGGAAAATGGTTGGCGGACAGGCGCAGAAAACGCTGTAGCAGATCGCCGCGGGTGGTGATACCGGTATGCAGTATTACTGCCCAGCCCATCGACGCCAGCCAGCTAAAAATGCGCTGCAGGTTATACCAGCAGGCATACCCGGCCAGCTGCGCATCGTCCCAGCCGGTACCGAACAGGCGGCTACTGAGAAACGGATCGTGAACGTCGATGGCGAATATCGGCAGCGAGTTGTGCAGTTCTTCGAGCTCCTGACGGACATCCTCGCGCAGCAGGTCATCCAGTTCCCGAACGGTAACGACGATGCGCGAGTGCCGCAGCGGCGTACCGCGCGCCGGTAGCTGGCGCATATCAAGATGACGGGTTTGCTGGGGATTGAGCCGCAGCGGCGGGCTATCCAACCCATTGATCTGCGGCGCATTGAGCCGGGAATATAGCCTGTCTATAGACACTGGTTGCCACAGCTCAGCCCGTTGAACGCGTGGACGAGGGGATTCAACCGCCGTTTGCGGATGCTGCTGGCGAAACTGGCGCGGCGTCAGACCGTGTTCGCGTTTAAACAGGTCGCTCATCACCCGGCTGCTGGCAAAGCCCTGTTGCTGAGCGATCTGCTGTATCGATTTACGCGTCATCGTCAACTGCTCAGCAGCTTTACGCAGGCGAAGCCCGGTGATGTATTGCATAAAGCTGACGCCCACCTCTTTGCGGAACAGACGCGATAGCCAGGCCTCAGAAACAAATTCGGCGGCGGCTATCTCCTGCAGCGACAGGCGCCGTTGATAGTTGGCGTCGATTCGCGCCACTACCCGATTTATTCGCTGACTCCAGCGTTCGGCTCCGCGAGGCGCCAGGGCGGTGAGGGGACGGCTGAAGCGTGACGCCAGCAGAAGAGCAATTTCGCTAAGCCAGCGGTTGGCCTCCAGCCGGTAGTGGGCCTGCGGATTGACCAGACCGAGGACCAGCAGCTGGCGCATCAGGTAGCGCAGGGTATCTTCGGCATCGCGGGTTTCGTTGCTGCTCTGGTAGGCAGAGGCAAAAAAATCGCCGTCGAGGCGGGTCAGCCATCCAGCGCTCAGCGACAGCGCCATCACGACGTTCGCCGTCTTGCTGTGCAGGCTCCAGGGGCGATGGCGATTCACTATCGCCAGTTCATCAGCCTGCAGGTTCCGGCCCGACTCGCCATCGCGGAGTTCGACGCTGCCCTCAAGCAGCCATAGTAGCGTCAGCGTCTCGTTTTCCTGCTGGCTCAACTGGCGGATATCGCGAACCGTAACCTGAAAGTCGCCTGAATGATGATCCACACCGCCTCCTGAAGACAAAAAACAGCGTGTTGTTTTTTGTCATAACCGTTTTGTATGAAAAACACTCATTAATAATCCGTCACTATAAAACAAAAAAGCGCATTTTAAAGCCGCCATGGATGCATAAACTCGAAAGTGTCGTGCAAACACAACACAGGAATAATAAAAATGACACACCCGATTATTGAGGCATTACAGGTTAATGAGGCGCAGTTTGTCGCTCTTCGTCGCCGTTTCCACCAGCAGCCGGAAATCGGTTTTGAAGAGCATAAAACCAGCGAAGAGGTGGCCCGACTGCTCGGCGAGTGGGGCTATCAGGTCCATCGTGGTCTGGCGGGAACCGGCGTGGTCGGTACCTTACGCGCAGGCGACGGTCAAAAACGGTTGGGACTTCGGGCGGATATGGACGCGCTGCCGATGCAGGAGATGAGCGGCAAAGCGTGGGCCAGCCAGATAGAGGGGCGTTTTCATGGCTGCGGCCACGACGGTCATACCACCACGCTATTGTACGCCGCGGAATATCTGGCGCGCACGCGGCAGTTTAACGGCACGCTGCAGCTTATTTTTCAGCCGGCTGAGGAACTGCTCTACGGCGGTCGGGTTATGCTCGAAGACGGCCTGTTCGACCAGTTCCCCTGCGATGCCATTTTTGGCCTGCATAATATGCCGGGACAACCGTTAGGCAAAATCGGTCTGCGCGACGGGGCGATGATGGCCTCATCCGACACTCTCCATATTGAAGTCAAAGGGGTTGGTGGACACGGCGCGCTGCCGGAGCATACCGTCGACGCTACGCTAGTGGCCTGCCATATCACCCTGGCGCTGCAATCCATTGTCTCCCGCAATATCACGCCGTTTGAGCCGGCTGTCGTGACCGTGGGCAGCATCCAGGCCGGGCATGCGCCGAATATTATCAATGACAAGGCCTTAATGAAGCTCACTGTGCGCACCTTAAACGAACAGGTTCGCGAGACCGTACTGCAGCGCATTCACGATATTGCCGTCGCTCAGGCCGAGAGCTTTAACGCCAGCGCCGCCATTACCCACGTTAACGGCAGCCCGGTTTTAAGAAACGATCCGGCAGCCAATGAGATGGTTCGGAAGGTGGCGGCTTCGCTATTTGGCGAGGACCTGGTCGGCGAAGTGAAGCCGTTTATGGGCAGCGAAGATTTTGCTTTTATGCTCGAGCGTAATCCGAACGGCTGCTATTTCACCATCGGAGCCGGGGATGAAGCGGATCGCTGTATGGTGCATAACCCGGGATATGACTTCAACGATGCCCTGTTGCTAAAAGGCGCCGCGCTGTGGTGCGCCCTGACGGAACACTATTTGCGTTAATCTCCGCAACGAAGAGGACCCTGCTATGAGTTCTGTATCGCTAAGCGAAGCGCAGTTCGTCGGCACCGATCGCCTGCTGGCGGGTATTGTATTGAGCGTTCTGACCTTCTGGCTGTTTGCCCAGTCGGTGATTAACGTGGTTCCGGCAATGAAAAGCAGCTTTGATATTTCGCTGGAAACCCTGACCCTGGCGGTGAGCCTGAGCGCCTTGTTCAGCGGCTGCTTTGTGGTCGCCAGCGGCGGGCTGGCGGATAAATTCGGCCGCATGCGCATGACCACCCTGGGCCTGATTCTCAGCATAGCCGGCAGCGCAATGCTGGTGCTCTCCCAGGGACCCGCGCTGTTCCTGGCCGGACGCGTTTTACAGGGGCTATCGGCCGCCTGCATCATGCCGGCGACGCTGGCATTAATAAAAACCTGGTATGAAGGTAAAGCGCGCCAGCGGGCGGTCAGCTTCTGGGTCATCGGCTCCTGGGGCGGCAGCGGGCTGTGCTCGTTTGTCGGCGGGGCGATTGCTACCGGACTGGGCTGGCGCTGGATCTTTGTTTTCTCCATCGCGGTAGCGCTGGCGGCGCTGTTTTTACTGCGCGGTACGCCGGAGAGCCGCAGCGCCAGCGCGCAGCAGCATAAGCTGGACATCAGCGGCCTGCTCAGCCTGATCCTTGCGCTGGTGCTGTTAAATCTGTTTATCAGTAAAGGCCACGGCTGGGGCTGGAGCAGCGGAACCTCGCTGACGATGCTGGGCGGCGCGCTGGCGGCGGGGTTATTTTTTATCCGCAGCGGTCGGCGTAAGGGCGACGCGGCGTTGATTGATTTTGCGCTGTTTCGTAACCGGGCCTACAGCGCCGCGGTGCTGTCGAATTTTCTGCTCAACGGCGCCATCGGTACCATGATGATTGCCAGCATCTGGCTCCAGCAGGGGCACCATCTAAGCCCGCTGGAGAGCGGAATGATGACGCTCGGCTACCTGGTCACCGTGCTGGCGATGATCCGGGTGGGCGAAAAGCTGCTGCAACGCTACGGCGCGCGCTTGCCGATGATCGCCGGCCCGGTTTTTACCGCGCTTGGCATCCTGCTTATTTCCTGCACCTTTCTCGATAAATCGACCTATATCGTTACGGTCTTTTTCAGCAACGTGCTGTTTGGCTTTGGACTGGGCTGCTACGCTACTCCGTCAACGGACACCGCGGTGGTCAACGCTCCAGAGAATAAGGTCGGGGTGGCGTCGGGAATTTATAAGATGGGTAGTTCGCTCGGCGGGGCGATGGGTATAGCGGTGACAGCGTCACTTTTTGCGCTGTTTTTACCGCTGGGAATGGCCAGCGCGGCGCAGTATGCGCTGTGGTTTAACGCCGCGCTCTGTCTCGGTTCAATGACGCTGAGCGCGCTGCTGCTGCCGCGCATAGCTCAAAGCTGATGCTTTTTCAGCAGCGCCCGCAGTTGGTGATAGGTTAGCCCCAGTAGCTCGGCCGCCTGCTTTTGATTGTACTTTGCCTGTTCGAGACTTCTCTCGAGCAGGCTTTTTTCTTGCTCCTGCTGGAAAGCGCGCAAATCGAGCGGCAACGTGGGGCCGGGCGCCTTTTCTGCTGCAGCGGGCGGGGCAGTTTGCTGCTGGCGGAAGGGGTTAATAATAATATTATCCAGCTCGCTTTCACTGCTGCCGTGACGGTAAACCGATCGTTCCACCACGTTTTTTAATTCACGGATATTCCCGGGCCAACGGTAGTTCTGCAGCGTCACGGCGGCACGTTCGCTAAAGCCGGGAAACAACGGCAGTCCGAGTTCGCGGCACATCTGGATAGCAAACTGGGTGGCGAGCAGCATAATATCGCTCTGGCGTTCGCGCAGCGGCGGCAACTGCACCACATCGAAAGCCAACCTGTCGAGTAGGTCAGCGCGAAAGAGCCCATCTTCCACCATTTGTGGCAGATCGGCGTTGGTCGCGCACACCAGGCGGACGTTAACCTGCAGCGGCTGGCTGCCGCCGACGCGCTCGAGTTCGCCATACTCAATCACGCGCAGCAGCTTTTCCTGCACCAGCATCGGCGCGGTGGCCAGCTCATCAAGAAACAGGGTACCGCCGTCGGCGCGCTCGAAGCGCCCCGGATGGCGTTTACTGGCCCCCGTAAATGCCCCGGCTTCATGACCGAATAGCTCGGAATCGAGCAGGTTTTCATTCAGCGCAGCGCAGTTCAGCGAGATAAACGGCCCCTGCCAGCGGGAAGAGAGGAAGTGCAGGCGGCTGGCGATCAGCTCCTTACCGGTTCCGCGTTCGCCAATCACCAGCACCGGTTTATCGAGCGGCGCCAGTCTTGAGACCTGTTCCAGCACTTCCAGGAAGCTGTTGGCCTCGCCGAGCAGGTTGTCCTTGTATTCCGCCATGATGAATTTCGCCATTAAGTAGTGTGATTCACCAGGTCACTTTAGCAATGCGTTGGCCAGATAACAACCACTTCTATTAAAATCAATAAGATAAAAAGTTGGCACGGCATTTGTATTAGTGATGGCACAGGCCGGTGCCTGATACCAGAACTATGAGGATTGAAATTATGGGTATTTTTTCTCGTTTTGCCGACATCGTGAACGCCAACATTAACTCTCTGCTGGAGAAAGCGGAAGATCCGCAGAAGCTGGTTCGACTGATGATCCAGGAGATGGAAGACACGTTGGTTGAAGTGCGTTCGACCTCGGCGCGGGCGTTGGCTGAAAAGAAACAGCTGACCCGTCGTATTGAACAGGCCGTTGCTCAGCAGGCGGAATGGCAGGAGAAAGCCGAACTGGCGCTGCGTAAAGAGAAAGAGGATCTGGCTCGTGCGGCGCTGATCGAGAAGCAGAAGCTGACCGACCTGATCGCTAGCCTGGAAAATGAAGCGCAGCTGGTCGATGAAACGCTGGCGCGGATGAAAAAAGAGATTGGCGAGCTGGAGAATAAACTGAGCGAAACGCGCGCCCGTCAGCAGGCGTTGATGCTGCGCCATCAGGCCGCAAGTTCCTCCCGCGACGTTCGTCGTCAGCTGGACAGCGGCAAGATTGATGAGGCGATGGCGCGCTTTGAATCGTTTGAACGCCGTATCGATCATATGGAAGCCGAAGCCGAAAGCCACCGCTTCGGTAAAGATAAATCGCTGGATCAGCAGTTCGCCGATCTGAAAGCGGACGATGAAATCAGCGAGCAGCTGGCGGCGTTGAAAGCCAAAATGAATCAAAATAACCAGTAATGTATTCGGGCGGCACCGAGACGTGCCGCCGCCATCTGCAAGGAGTTCACATGAGCATGCTTTTTCTCGCCATCCCTTTGACGTTGTTTGTGCTGTTTGTTTTGCCGGTCTGGCTTTGGCTGCATTACAACAACCGCACCGCCAGCGGCAGTTTATCGCAAAACGAGCAGCAGCGCCTGCTGCAGCTGACCGATGACGCAAAGCGCATGCGCGAGCGTATTCAGGCGCTGGAAGCCATTCTTGACGCTGAGCATCCGAACTGGAGAGAAAAATAATGGGCGGACTGGATCTGAGTAAAAAACTGTGGCGCATTCCACAGCAGGGCATGGTCAAAGGCGTTTGCGCCGGTATCGCGCAGTACCTGGACGTGCCGGTTAAGCTGGTGCGCCTGATTACCGTACTGGCAATGATTTTTGGCCTGTTCCTGTTTGTGGTGGTGGCCTACATCATTCTCTCGTTTGCGCTGGATCCTATGCCGGAAAGCGAGCTGTATGGTGAAAAAACGCCGAGCAGCGGAGAGCTGCTGGCTGCTGCGGATAAGGAGCTGGCTGCAGGGGAGCGCCGTCTGCGTGAAATGGAACGCTACGTCACCTCTGACACCTTTTCGCTACGCAGTCGTTTTCGTCAGCTATAACTGAAAGTTGAGGTTAATAATGAACATGAAATGGCAGCAGGCCGGGCAAAAAGTTAAACCGGGTCTGAAAATCGCAGGCAAGCTGGTGCTGCTCACCGCGCTGCGCTACGGCCCGGCGGGCGTCGCTGGCTGGGCGGTAAAATCCGTCGCGCGTCGGCCGCTGAAAATGCTGCTGATGCTTGTTCTGGAACCGATGCTCAGCCGGGCGGCGCAGCGGTTTTCTAAACGTCGTGGATGGCGTATGTTATGAGTGCCTAAAAACTCACTCTATCAGGATGATAAAATGCGAAAATTGTTTCTGGGTTTAGCGCTGGCGATGGCTTTACCCGCCTTCGCGGCGGAGCACTGGATTGACGTCCGCGTTCCGCAGCAGTATCAAAAAGAACACGTTGACGGCGCGGTGAACATACCGCTGGCGGATTTAAAATCGCGGATTGCGGCTGAAGTGCCGGATAAAAACGATACCATTCACGTCTATTGTAACGTTGGCCGACAGTCGGGCTAGGCTCAGCAGCTGCTGAGCGAAATGGGCTACACGCAGGTGGTGAATGCCGGCGGCCTCAGTCAAATAGCGATGCCGAAAAGCGCCAGCCACTAACCGTCAGCCCCGCCGCAGCGGGGCTATTGCACTTTATTGATTAGCCCTCATGTCTATTTCCCTCGTTCTTCAGGCTCAACAGGATGGCGATGAAGCGACTCAAAACAGAATTTAATGCGCTGGTGAATCGTGGGGTTGACCGGCATCTCCGTCTGGCCGTCACCGGTCTTAGCCGCAGCGGCAAGACCGCGTTTATCACCGCACTGGTCAATCAGCTACTGAATATCCACGCCGGGGCACGGCTGCCGCTGCTTAGCGCGGCCAGAGAAGAACGCCTGCTGGGCGTCAAGCGCGTCCCGCAGCGGGATTTTGGCATTCCGCGTTTTACCTATGACGAAGGGCTGGCCCAGCTCTATGGACAACCTCCGCTCTGGCCGACGCCCACCCGCGGCGTCAGCGAAATCCGCCTCGCTCTGCGCTATCGCTCTAACGATTCGCTGCTGCGCCATTTTAAAGAGACTTCGACGCTCTATCTGGAGATTGTCGATTATCCCGGCGAGTGGCTACTGGATCTGCCGATGCTGGCCCAGGATTACCTGACCTGGTCACGACAGATGACCGGACTGCTGCAGGGGCCGAGGGCGGCGTGGTCGGCGCGCTGGCGGCAGCTTTGCGAAGGGCTGGATCCGCTGGCGCCCGCCGATGAAACCCGTCTGGCGGAGATCGCCGCGGCGTGGACCGATTATCTGCACAGCTGTAAGCGCGAAGGGATGCATTTTATTCAGCCCGGGCGCTTTGTGCTGCCCGGCGAAATGGCCGGCGCGCCGGCGCTGCAGTTCTTCCCCTGGCCGGACGTTGATGCCGCCGGTGAGGCTAAGCTGGCGCAGGCGGACAAACAGACCAATGCCGGAATGCTGCGCGAGCGTTTTAAATACTACTGCGAGAAAGTGGTGAAAGGCTTCTACAAAGATCATTTTCTCCGTTTCGACCGGCAGATTGTGCTGGTGGACTGCCTGCAGCCGCTTAACAGCGGGCCTCAGGCGTTTAACGACATGCGTCTCGCGCTGACGCAGCTGATGCAAAGCTTCCACTATGGCCAGCGCACGCTGTTCCGTCGTCTGTTCTCACCGGTTATCGATAAGCTGCTGTTCGCCGCGACCAAAGCCGATCACGTCACCGTTGATCAGCACAGCAATATGGTATCGCTGCTGCAGCAGCTGATTCAGGATGCCTGGCAGAACGCGGCGTTTGAAGGCATCAGCATGGATTGCCTGGGTCTGGCGTCGATTCAGGCGACGCAGAGCGGGCTTATTGAGGTGAACGGGGAGAAGATCCCTGCGCTGCGGGGGCATCGGCTAAGCGACGGACAGCCGCTGACCGTCTATCCCGGGGAAGTGCCCGCGCGCCTGCCGGGTCAGGCCTTCTGGGAGCAGCAGGGCTTTCAGTTTGAAAACTTTCGCCCGCAGGTGATGGACGTTGATAAACCGCTGCCGCATATTCGCCTCGACGCGGCGCTGGAATTTTTGATCGGAGATAAATTGCGATGACCGAACCTTTAAAACCGCGTATTGATTTCGACGGCCCGCTGGAGGTGGAAAAGGCGCAAATTCTGAAATCCGCGCGCGCTTTTGACGGCGCGGATGCGGAGAAGTTCGCCCCTGCGCGCCTTGACGCGCCGGAAGAAGAAGAGGGGGCGGCGGAAGCGGTGGTGGAATCGGTGCTGCGGCCTAAGCGCAGCCTGTGGCGAAAGATGGTCAGCGCCGGGCTGGCTATTTTTGGCGTCAGCGTCGTGGCGCAGGGCGTGCAGTGGACGATGACCGCCTGGCAAACGCAAGACTGGATCGCCCTCGGCGGCTGCGCAGCCGGCGCGCTGATCGTCGGGGCGGGCGTCGGCTCGGTAGCGACCGAATGGCGCCGTCTGTGGCGGTTACGCCAGCGCGCGCACGAGCGCGATGAGGCGCGGGACCTGATGCACAGCCATGCGGTCGGCAAAGGGCGTGCCTTTTGCGAAAAGCTGGCCCGGCAGGCGGGCCTCGATCAATCGCATCCGGCGCTGCAGCGCTGGTATGCAGCGATCCACGAAACACAAAACGATCGTGAAGTGGTAAGCCTGTATGCACGGATCGTGCAGCCGGTGCTGGATGCGCAGGCGCGGCGTGAGATTAGCCGCTCGGCGGCGGAATCGACGCTGATGATTGCCGTCAGTCCCCTGGCGCTGGTGGATATGGCGTTTATCGCCTGGCGTAATTTACGCCTCATCAACCGCATCGCCACTCTGTACGGTATTGAGCTCGGCTACTACAGCCGCCTGCGCCTGTTCCGTCTGGTGCTGCTGAATATCGCCTTTGCCGGCGCCAGCGAGCTGGTGCGGGAAGTCGGGATGGACTGGATGTCGCAGGATCTGGCGGCCAGGCTATCGGCGCGCGCGGCGCAGGGGATTGGCGCCGGGCTGTTGACCGCGCGGCTGGGTATCAAGGCGATGGAGCTCTGCCGCCCGCTGCCGTGGATCGCCGATGATAAACCGCGGCTGGGGGACTTCCGCCGCGAGCTGATCGGCCAGCTAAAAGAGACGTTGCAAAAGAGCAAAAGCGGCGCGGAAAAATAAGTCGCTTAAGCATTCCCGGCTTGCGGCGTGAATGCCTTAGCCGGGTTACCGCTCCACTGAAGGCTGTCACTTGTCTCACGGCGATGCACAGCGCAATCCGGGGAGAAAAGCAGCGGCGATGACGACCGGTTCTTTATTGCCATTTTCCTCTCTGAGCGCATAACTTTACGGCAGAAAGTGTGATTGAAAATTTAACTATTTAAATCAATGATTTAAAATCATCAATTCAAAATCATTCAAAATCATTCAAAATAAATTCATTACTTTATTTCAATTTTATCCCACTCGCGGCCTCTGTCGTCACGATATGTTGCCGTCATGCTGCCTGATTTATGCCCTAACAAATGCTGTGCAAAACTATCATCAACCTGTTTGCTGTACAATCTTGCAGACAGACTCCTGAGTTCATGAAAACTGGGTGGCCCTCCTGTAAAGTTAATACCACAAAGCTCACGGGCTCGCCTGAAAGCATTCGAGACTGTAGTGGGTGACAAACACTTTCCGCTACTGGATGAGATAATGGCCTTTCCTGCGGATAGCTTACGGCATTTCTGCAAAACTCCCTGCAGAGAGATGCCTAACTCTTCAATTTTTAGCCCGACTGGTATCGCCAGTTTGGCCCCTGTCTTTTTCTGCTCTACGTACAGATACCCGTCGCGAATGTCCTCCCAGCTCATAGCGCATAAATCACTGACACGCTGCCCGGTTAGCACGGCCAGATCCATTGACAACCTTACCCACGGTGATAGCGTTCCCGCAGCCTGGTAAATCTCCCGATATTCCTCTACGGTCAGCCGGGTGCGTTTAACCTCAAATTTAGCGGCTCTCGTCGCCGTGACGGGGTTTACTGCGATATGCCCCTCAGAGATAGCCTCCCTGAATATATCTCCAAGCGTCGACCTGATTAGCTTTGCCATTGCATGCTTTCCTTCATTAGCGTAATCATTCAGGATAATAGCTATCTGTTTAGTGGTGATTTCGGCAATAGGAATGTCCTGCATTCGTTCCTTTATTGACCTTAATTTACTGGCATAGTCGATAAGTGTTTTCGGTTTTAACCCGCGAGAGGCGACAATCTTTTCATAGCGCTCTAACCATGAATGTAAGGTAACGGAGTCTATCTGACTGATGCGCGTACTAAGCGGAATATGACCAGCGTCACCAAGTAATTCTATATTGGCCTGTATCGCTTCACTGACCGCAAGCCGTCGGTTCCTGCCTAAACCATATTCTTTCCCATTCCGCGGATCGCGATAGCTGTAATAACCTCCATTCCTTACATACAAATTAGGTGGCAAATCACGTCTCTCATGGTTTCTTCTTCTTCCCACTAGTCATTCTCCGCAATAGACCGCAGGTTGATGACTGTGATGGCTCAACCTTAATAGCCGTTTCCTGAAACAAATACTCCACGCCGTCTTTCTTCGGTGCTGGATAAATTTTGCTTTGTCTAACCCATCGACGAACGGTCTCCAGGTTGCGTGGTCGTGGCTGCCTGGCGTTCCATTCTTTTAAGGTAATAAGTGCCATAAATAACCTCATGGCCGGGAAACTATAATCAGTTCCCCGGTTTAATGTTGATTATTGGAAATCATCTCAGTGCGTGCGGTCGTATTCTGCAATTGCTTCCATAGCTTCATCGGCGGTATACATGGAGGCGGGGTGGGTTATTCCCCTGATAAAATCATCACGGTCACGCTGGCGGTGCCTTAGCTCCAGTTTCGCAATGCGTTCTTCGGACTCTTTGAGCTTTTTGGTCAGCCTGTCATGACCATCAACAATCTTCAGAGCCTCGCGGTTCATGTATTCTTCTACCTGTTCTACTGCAATACGCAGTTCGCGGGTGCTTACAACACGCTTTCCCGTTTCGCAGAGGTTATGCAGCGGGGTGAAGAACTCACGACGTACCAACCGTGCAGCGACGATAATCAGGATGCTGCCGGACTCTCTGGCAACCTCCGGGGTAAGTTCGGTGATATTCATGCCGTCACCTTGTGCGCTTCCGCATCGAACTTCCGGCCCTGATACCAACCGCGACGCAGCCAGCGACGGATGGTGCGCATAGCCTTTGCATCACCACGCACGGGCTCAGGGAAACCCCCGTATTTCACAGTTTTAGGCCCATGCTTGCGCTCTGACTGCATCATTCCGCACTCAATGATGTGATCGCGGTAGAAGGCCAGCCACTGCTTGCGATTACAGACAGGGCAAGGAATGTCACCACCATTTGTCAGCATGCCATCTTCGTATGCGTCGCAATCCCACAGGTAGCCATCACAGCAAAGGCTATCTGGGTAATGCGCACCAAATTCATAACCTTGATACCCGCAGCTCATAAAGTTCCCTCCGTCGCATCATGGTAACCTTCAGGAACAAGGAAATTGAAAACACCGTGTGGCCGCAGGCCAGTATGGAAAAAGCTCAATCGCCCCTTCATGGTTATCAGAGCTGCAGGCGCGCGGGGTGAATTTCCGAAGCCTGACTGACAGCATTGATACCAGTACGCCAGCAGGACGTTTTTTCTTCCACGTCATGAGTGCTCTGGCGGAAATGGAAAGAGAGCTGATCGTCGAGCGCACCCGGGCAGGATTAGCCGCGGCAAGAGAGCAGGGCCGTATCGGCGGTCGCCGGAGAATAATGACACCAGAAGTGGTTGAGCATAGTCGTAGGATGCTTAGGAAAGGGGCTACACGCCAGCAAGTCGCGAGCGTGGTTGGGGTGGGCGTAAAGACGATATATAAATATTTGCCTGTTGGATAAAGGCCCTTAAGTATAAAGAAGTTAAGAGATGTACTGGATGGTGAAATGACTGGTGCTAAATAGATTAAACCGGACTACATCGTGCTGGTATAGGAACAGGAGAGTGAGGAGTTTCCTTCACTCTCTGTTTAAGAATATAAATACTAAAAAGGCTGGGGTTTCATGTATTGCGATTCTGCCCCAAGCAGCAGAAAGCTTAACTTATTCGTGGTTCTATGCAGTATCATGAACCCGTATAAGTTGCTCCATCTACGGGGTACGAGAGAGAAAGTCGGATATCTGTTAACGCTTGAAGAACAGATCCCTGCATTTCTGCACCTCCTAAGTAAAGGTTGAGTGTAGAGCCGCTAGTAATAGCTGCCGAAACTGGTAAAGAGGAGTTGCCTGAACTCAGTGCTAGGGCGAAAACGCCACAACCCGTACGACGACCATTAGTTATCGCTACAGGCAGAGTTATTGATAGATTACCTTCAGGTTGTGTGGTAATAGAACTGATAGTTAACCAAAGTGACAATTGGCATACTCCATTACTAATATAATAGTCACCACCTCGCGAACTATAAGTAATACTTCCTACGCTATTGCTACCGACGATATTTGGAGTGAATGCACCTCCTCTTCCGCCAATTTGCGGTTTACTTGTTGAAGTGTATTCAGTTTCATCTGAAACTCCAGATGATTGATTTCTATTATTAGCAATAAACGTTCTGGCCGCTGTTCCCTCTACAATAAAACCATATGGTTCATTGAGTGCAATACCGTACTTATTATCCTCTATCTTTAAACCATACAACCCTCTTAGTTTAACAGCTCTTGATTGTTTGGGAGACACTATGTAGCTGTTACGAATAGTAATGCTATGGGCTGTATTAAGACTTGTTATTATTCCTTCATTGGTGTCAAAGCCCTCTGTGCCGGGAACATCATAGCCTATCAGTATACCTGCTGGAGCATTTAGATTTCCATTGGTCCCATTTCCATTATTGTAAAAGTAGCATCCTTCAATAATTACTCCATGTGCAGAGTTACTACCACTATTTGTGTTTGATGTAATAGCTAACCCCCAGGCACCATCTTCGGAATGTTCAATATTACACCCGCCAACCATTGCGCCAGCAGGGTTACACATTAATAGATTACCAACTACTCCGTGATGGAATGTCACACCGCCAGTTACTGTGATACCAGTGTGGTCATTTGTAAATCCAATTCGGCAACTGATTTGCCCGCCATAATACTCACCACCAATTATCGAGCACCCCCATGCTCTTTTTGAACCAAGCCATAATCCATACCGGGCGCGAAGAGGGTCACCGTTAGCATTTTTATTTGTTGAAGTTCCAGCCCAAAAATCACAATTTATGATGAAAGTGTTATAACATCTGGCGATTTTTATTAGCGCGTCCTTATAATAAGCTTTGCCATCATTTATATATCTAACTTTTAGATCTTTAAGGTAATGCCTTCTCGTTTTGGCTCCACTCGTTTCATCCCCCATAACAATCTGTCCCCCAGCCATGAGAATGGAGCCATTGATAATGTTAAAGTTTATATCAAGTTTATGTGATGAATATAAGTTATAGGTTTTACCGCGTAAATCGATAGTATAAGGAAGGTCACTGGATAGTGTCGTATCATCGAGTTCAGAGAGTTCCTTAAACATTGCTGCCCACAAATCATCATCTGATGGAGATGTTATATCTGTCCCAAACATTTCTGGATATACAATACGGCCTAAGGTTAGTAACTTTGTAACACTAAGCTTATATGGAGTATTGACAAGGTCACCTCCAAGGCCATTTGTAGTGGAGTTTAAATCTTCTCGTAAAGAGTCATCTGCTGTGTAATTGTTCATTTTTCATCCTCTTGTTAAAT
The DNA here is from genome assembly GCF_016516145.1 of Klebsiella sp. S69. Lineage (NCBI taxonomy): Bacteria > Pseudomonadati > Pseudomonadota > Gammaproteobacteria > Enterobacterales > Enterobacteriaceae > Klebsiella > Klebsiella sp. S69. Next base: position 30,923 of record NZ_JACVUU010000036.1, read on the forward strand.
GCTTCTCAAACCTATACTGTATAAATACACAGTATCAAGGGTTAGCACTCAAACAAGAGGTCTGAAACCTATCATCTATCATGGTTGAGTAGAAAATCGACAAGTGAATCTGGTGCTAGTATCCGCCTATACTGGGGCATTAATACGTTAGAAGCACAATTAACTATTTGAAAGTAAATATATTTTATTCATTGGCTACCTCTAGTTTATTTACACAAAAGCGCAAATCCATCAAAAAATGTGTAAAAACGGAAGATCCTGTATCATTTTGTGTGTAATACTAATGATTCTCATTATCATAAGTATTTTCATTAAATGTTAACTCTTCTGGGGATTATCGAAGTGAATATAACTTTATATAAGAAGCGCCCAGTTGCGCTGTTTTTGGCTGTCCTCCTCACCTCACCGGCTTTTGCGGAAGAACCCACGGATAAACTGGCGGACGATGAAACGATGCTCGTCACCGCCGAACAGGGACTGAAACAACAGCCAGGTGTCTCGATCATAACCGAGGAAGACATTCAAAAAAGCCCCCCAGTTAACGATCTTTCCGACATCATCCGCAAAATGCCTGGCGTGAATTTGACCGGTAACGGTGCCAGTGGCAGTAGGGGTAACAACCGTCAGATCGATATTCGCGGCATGGGTCCGGAAAATACCTTAGTGATGATTGATGGCGTGCCGGTGAGCTCTCGTAACTCCGTGCGATACAACTGGCGCGGTGAGCGTGATTCCCGTGGCGATACCAACTGGGTCCCAGCGGAAATGGTGGAACGCATTGAAGTGATACGCGGTCCGGCTGCAGCCCGTTATGGTTCCGGCGCTGCGGGTGGGGTGGTGAATATCATTACTAAACGCCCCACTAACGACTGGCACGGATCCTTATCCCTTTTCACCAACCAGCCTGAAAACAGCAAAGAAGGCGACACTCGTCGTGCTAATTTCAATCTTAGTGGTCCACTGGCCGGTGACGTTTTGACGATGCGTCTGTATGGCAACCTCAACCGCACCGATGCCGATTCCTATGACATCAACACCGAACAAAACGGTTCATATGCAGCCGGTCGAGAAGGCGTGCGTAATAAAGACATCAACGGAGTACTTTCCTGGAAAATTACGCCTACCCAGATCGTTGATTTCTCCTATGGCTATAGCCGTCAGGGAAATATCTATGCGGGTGATACTCAAAACAGTAATAGTAATAGCAGTGCTAACGGTCTGGTTGAATCGCTTTATGGCAGTGAAACAAATCGTTTATATCGTCAAAACTACGGAATTACTCACAACGGAATCTGGGATTGGGGAACATCCAGGCTTAATTTCAACTATGAAAAGACCAACAATACCCGTTTAAAAGAGGGTACCGGCGGTAGTACTGAAGGAATGATAAATAGCGATGTCTTTTCCACCAGTCGCCTGCAAAGCTATCGTGCTGGCGGGGAAATCAACTTTCCTCTACAGTTATTCGTTGATCAAACGGTGACTCTTGGCGCGGAGTGGAATCGCGACGAACTCAACGATCCGGCTTCCATGCAGTCGTCAAGTACTGACTTCTATTTACCGGGTAGCTCGGGCGATCCTTCTCAACGTAGCAGTAAAAACTCTGCAACGATTAGTTCGCTCTATTTTGAGGATAATATTGCCGCGACCGACAGTACCGAGGTTATTCCGGGGCTGCGCTTTGACTATCACGATAATTTCGGTGCGAACTGGAGTCCAGGCCTGAATATTTCACAGGGAATGGGTGAATACTTCACCCTGAAAGCCGGTATAGCACGTGCGTTCAAAGCGCCAAATCTGTATCAGTCAACGCCGGGCTACCTGCTTTCCACGCGCGGTAACGGTTGTCCGATTGGTCTTAGCCAATGTTATTTACTGGGTAACGATAATCTCGATCCTGAAATTAGCGTTAACAAAGAAGTGGGGATTGAATTCAGTCATGCAGGTTATGCAGCTGGCATTACCTACTTCCGCAATGATTACAAAAACAAAATCGTGTCTGGCACTTCTGCCGTTTACAGCAACGGTACTTATAACGTGCTGCGGTGGGAGAACGGCGGTAAAGCTATCGTTGAAGGACTGGAAGGTAACCTGACTATTCCTTTGATTGCCGATACGCTGGAGTGGCGCTCTAACGCAACCTACATGTTCCGTTCTGAAAGCAAGAAGACCGGAAATCCGCTGTCAGTCATCCCGGAGTTTACCATTAACTCCCAACTGGAATGGCAAGCTACTGAAGACTTGAGCACAAATATTAACTGGACGCAATATGGCCGCCAGAAACCGCGCCAGTATGCTGAAACCGTCCTTGAAAACCGTAATGGTCTTTCACAACGTGAAATTAGTCCTTATTCCGTTGTTGGCTTAAACGTCAACTATGATATTACCAAAAATCTGCGTGCCAATGCAGGTATTAGTAACCTGTTTGACAAACGTATCTACCGTGAGAACGCGGGGGCTTCAACGTATAACGAACCCGGACGTGCTTATTATGCTGGCGTAACCATGTCATTTTAATAAATGATAGGCGGCCTTAAGGTCGCCTCAACCGTGCCCAACCTCCTATCACTGATTTAAACACGTAAATTATTTCAGGTAGTGTCTACAAATAGTTGGTTGTGGTGATGTCTTTTCGTTATTAAAAATATTCCTGTGCTATTGTTACTGTCTGTTGTCCTCGTTATGTTTATGATGCTCTTTATCATTATGGTCTAAGCCCGACAGGCGTGAGCGCTCCCACTGTCAGGCCAGTTACCGGTGTTCCACCTAACTTATCGTTATGAAGACAGAAAACCGGGCATAAAAGGCCAAATTATCGAAATGTCCTATAACGGCGCAGGTTTGCGGTATACCGCCAGAACGCTGAAAGTCGGCATCAACATTCTCATACGGGCTTTAAAAACCTCTCTGCCTCACGGATACCAGAGATAAACCCTTATTATATCGCGTTGTATATAACCAATAGTGATTCTGGAATATATCCATAAGGAGATTAACACGTCGTATATGCTCAACGCTGAGAAGGTGGTCGATGACCGCCTGCAGCTGGATAACAACGTGATCATGATGGATACACTGGCGGCGGTTAAGGTGCTGATTCAGCAAGTTGAAGATTTGGAGAAAAAAATTCAAGCTCAGGAGGAAAGGCCCAAGACGTGATTGGAGTAGGGGTGAAGACTATTTATAAATATTTTCCGGCCGGCTAAGTTTGCTCACCTGCGAACCGTATGCAAGAGCCCGCAGGTGAGCAATTTGCTATGGAGGCAGTGCCATAGCTGAAAAATTTTATCCTCGCATTGTTCGCAAAACCATCAAACAGTTACGCACTGAAAGCACTTTAAGACTTACCTTACTCATTACATCAATGCGTTACGGCAATGACAAGAATTGATAGTTGGAACCTATATTGATATGTGGTTGGGTTAAATCTACTGTATATATAAACAGTATTTATGTGAGCGAGTCTATCATGCAGTTCTACACGCCAGTTGAGTTACGTAAGATTATCCTGATGCCGTTGTATAGTGACCTTGTGCAATGTGGTTTTCCAAGCCCTGCACAGGATTACGTTGAGCAACGTATCGACCTTAACGAGCTGCTAGTTAACCACCCCAGCGCGACGTATTTTGTCAAAGCTGCCGGCGATAGCATGAAGGAGGCCGGGATCGGGGAGGGGGATCTTCTGGTCGTGGATAGTTCAAGGACCGCAGTCCATGGCGATATTGTGATTGCCGCGGTGGACGGGGAATTCACCGTTAAGAAACTGCAGCTGCATCCGCGGGTTCAGCTCAACCCAATGAATCCTGCATATTCGCCAATAGTCGTCGGAAGCGAAGATACTCTCGACGTGTTTGGGGTCGTTACTTACATCATCAAATCGGCAGGCTAAGATGTTTGCGCTTTGCGATGTGAATTCATTTTACGCATCGTGCGAGACGGTTTTTCGTCCTGACCTGAAAGGGCGGCCAGTAGTCGTACTTTCCAATAACGACGGGTGTGTAATTGCTCGTTCCGCTGAGGCGAAGCCCTTTGTCAAAATGGGGGAGCCGTACTTCAAACAAAAGGACATGTTTCGCCGGCACGGCATTATCGCGTTTAGTAGCAACTATGAGCTCTATGCGGATATGTCGAACCGGGTCATGACTACGCTTGAAGAGCTATCTCCACGATGCGAAATTTACAGTATCGATGAGGCATTTTGCGATCTGACAGGAGTTCGTAACTGTCGTGACCTTACCGACTTTGGCCGGGAAATTCGCGAGACGGTTCTGCGCCGGACGCACCTCACGGTCGGCGTCGGCATAGCACAGACTAAAACCCTGGCTAAGCTGGCAAATCACGCAGCGAAACAGTGGCAGCGGCAAACCGGAGGCGTAGTTGATTTGTCGAATATGGAACGACAGAGGAAGTTAATGGCGCTGTTGCCGGTTGATGAAGTATGGGGCGTTGGGCGCCGTATCAGTAAAAAACTGGAGTCTATGGGGATAGACACGGTGCTTAAGTTAGCCGATACGGATATTCGTTTTATCCGGAAGCATTTTAATGTTGTTCTGGAAAGAACAGTGCGTGAGCTGCGTGGCGAGCCATGCCTTGGTCTTGAGGAATTCGCGCCGGTAAAGCAGGAAATTGTGTGCAGCCGTTCTTTCGGTGGCCGCATCACTGAATATCATGAAATGCGACAGGCGATATGCAGCTATGCATCGCGCGCAGCCGAGAAACTTCGCGGCGAGCATCAGTACTGCCGGTTTATCTCCGCTTTTGTCAAAACCAGCCCCTTTGCGCTCAACGAGCCATATTACGGCAACAGCGCATATGTAAAGCTGCTAACGCCAACCCAGGATAGCCGGGACATAATTACCGCGGCGACGAAATGCCTCGATGCTATCTGGCGAGACGGGCACCGTTACCAGAAGGCCGGCGTGATGCTGGGCGATTTCTACAGCCAGGGCGTGGCACAGCTGAATCTTTTTGATGACAACGCACCGCGGAAGAACAGCGAAAAGTTAATGGAAGTCCTCGACCATCTCAATGCAAAGGATGGCAGGGGGACGCTCTATTTTGCGGGGCAGGGAATCCAGACTGCCTGGCAGATGAAGAGAGAAATGCTATCCCCGCGCTATACTACGAGGTTCTGCGACCTGCTCAAAGTTAGATGATTCGGCCATTAATGGTAATGGTGACGCTACTACAGTCCGCTTAGAGCGAGAAGCCGACCTTTGTTATTCTGACGTGAAACTCGACATATGGTCAGGATATAACAATCCCTCTCGCCCTCAGGCTACGTTTGCTTGAATTGATAGCGTCGAGAAGGCGGATTCGGCTTTCCCTAAGATGATCGGCGAGTAACTCTGCGGCTTTCTCAATGTCCTGCGAGCGAAGCGCAGCAAATATTTCGCGATGCTCTTCCCAGGCGGGGTTCGACGGCGCTTTATCAAGCCATCTTGCCCGTGAAAGCCGTCGCAGTGCATCACTTATCCCTTCAATGATAAACGCATTCTGACAAAGACGGGCCAGATACAGATGGAATCGTGTTCCGGCATCGTCCAACATCCCTTCAGACGCAACAGCAGTCTTCTCTTTAAGCAGGATTTCCAGACCGCTGAGTTGTTCTTCCGTCATTTGGCTGGCTGACAGTTTTAATGCCGCCACTTCCAGTACTTCCCGGTAAATACACAGTTGTTCAACTTCAGCGACATCGATCGGTGCCACCAACCAGCGTAACCCGTCACGACATACCAGCCCCTCGGACTCCAGCTTCTGTAATGCGGCTCGAACAGGCGTCCGGGAGGCGTTAAACGTTGCTTCAGCCCAGCGCTCGGTCAGTCGTTCTCCCGGCCCCAGTTCCATGCTGAGTATCAATTTTCTTAATTGGTTTTCAACTTCTGATGCCTGGCTCATGACGGCAATGTTCTCCCACAAATTGACAGTAAAATGCATAATCGATATGGTATACCAGCTTGGTATACCATGATAGGGCGTTTTTATGACCCAATTTTATAACAGCTTTTGGCAGCGAAACCTGATCGTTTGCTTCATTGGCTCGTTCTCAACCGTCTTTGCAATGACCCTGATGCTGCCGTTTCTGCCTTTATATGTCGAAGAGCTTGGTGTTCACGGGCATGCAGCGGTTGTTCAATGGTCTGGTGTGGCATTCAGCGCAACGTTTATTACTGCCGGGTTGATTGCCCCCGTCTGGGGACGACTTGGTGACAGATATGGACGTAAGTCGATGCTCGTGAGAGCCAGCCTTGGCATGGCTATTACGGTTTCGCTTATGGGGCTGGTGACGAATATCTGGCAACTTGTCGGTCTGCGGTTGCTAGTTGGGCTGGCTGGAGGCTACTCATCCGGCGCAACAATTCTTATCGCTGTACAGGCTCCCAGAGAACGTGCCGCATGGGCGCTGGGGATCGTTTCATCCGGTGTCATGGCTGGCAATCTTGTCGGCCCCCTTGCCGGGGGATGGCTACCGGGGCTGATTGGTATTCGGTCCACATTTTTCTGTGCAGGCGCACTGATTTTTCTGGCCTTTATTATGACCCTGACTCTCATCCGCGAAGCGGTACAAAAGCCCGAGGATGCTGCGGCAAAAACGCGGGTGAGCTGGCCCCAATTGCCTGCCCGCTCTGTGATTGTCTGTATGCTTTGTACCGGTCTGCTGCTGATGCTGGCCAATATGTCAATAGAACCCATTATCACGGTCTATGTGCGTACTCTCGTCATCGACGCTTCTCAGATAACGAAAGTGGCGGGATATGTGATGGCAGCCGCGGCCCTGGGCAGCATTATCTCAGCTTCCTGGCTTGGTAAACTGGCAGACAGAATAGGACATTTACGCATTATCACGCTGGCGCTGACTACGGCCGGTTTGTTGCTCATCCCGCAGGCTTTTGTCACCTCCGGGTGGCAACTGATTGCCCTGCGTTTCCTCATGGGGCTGGCGCTTGGCGGCTTGTTGCCTTGTATTGCGGCAGTCATATGTCACCGTGTACCAGAAGGCATGGTGGGTAGCATCCTTGGCTATTCCGTCGCCGCGCAGTTCGCCGGTCAGTTCATCGGGCCGCTGATAGGTGGTTTTGTCGGCGGGCATATCGGGATGCGAGCCGTCTTTCTGGCAACCAGCTGTATCCTGCTAGCCGGAGCGGCTTGGAACTTTAAAATACATCGCCAGTCAGCAACGCGCTGACTCACTTCATTAGCCTTCAGCTACAAATTTGGAAAATTTATGTCGAATCAACTCAGTAATATCAGTAAAAACAGCGCTCTGCTAGTTATGGATTTTCAAACGATCATCCTTAACAATTTTCTCCCGCAAGAAATCGCTGGAAACGTTATCCGCAATACCGCATCACTGATAGCAGCTGCGCGCGCAGCAGCCGTACCGGTCATTTATATCAGTGTCGGATTCCGCAAAGGGTATCCAGAGGTCAGCAAAAACAACACTATCTTCTCTTCGATTAAAGAGAATGGAATGTTTATGGCTGACAATGAGAGCACGGCTATTCATCCTGAAGTCGCTCCCGCAGAGAATGAGGCCGTCATTGTTAAACGCAGAGTTGGCGCTTTCTCATTTACCGAACTTGAGATGATTCTTCGCGCCCAAGGCATTGAAACTTTGATCCTTACCGGCGTGACCACCAGTGGCGTGGTGCTGTCTACAGTCGGGCAAGCTTTTGACCTGGATTACCGACTGGTGGTTGCGGGTGATTGTTGCGCCGATCCAGATCATGACACCAATTTGTTTATACTTGACAAAATCCTGCCTCAACACGCCATTGTTACCCGTTCAACTGAAATATCAGAAGCATGGGCATAAAAACAAGAATATCTGACGTCAAGATAACCGTAGTGTAGATAGTGCATATGACCGGGCATATGTGGTTGCTTGGTCATATGAACGTCTGCTCCTGGCACTAAGCAGACCCTACATGAGGGAGTTCATCCGCCGAGAGCTGAGCAACTGTTACTTTTCGGGAAAAGGTGAGTTGTGGATCAGGAAATGTTCAATCGAGTCGATTAAACCGGGAGCTAAAGGGAGCGCGGGTTCAGCGTATGACGCGATATTCGCCTTGCGATCGTCCGAGGTCACCTCTTTCATAACATGGTTCATATTGGGCAGTATAACCAGCGACGCTTGAGGATTCGCGGCCTTAAGCAGTCTTGCATCCGTTTCTTCCACCTGGAGATCGCGCTGCCCTTGTAGTACTAACACGGGTTTGGAAATACTCGAAATGAGATGAGCCGGATTATATGAAAACGCATCGATCAAAAACCCTTGAACCGCAGGATTAAAGAGACTTTGTAGTGCTGGGTGCACATTCGTAATATCGACTCGCCGCCGATGCTCCAGAGCATCAATTATCGGCAGTGCCTGCTTTAATAGCATTTCGTTTTCCGGATTAGCGTTAAGTTGCCCCCTCAACACCTCGCCCATCGGCCTCCCGGGCGTTGCGATAAGAACCACGCCGCACATATCCTTCTCTTGAGCTGAGGCAAGTGCGACTACGCCCCCTTCGCTGTGTCCTAAAACCCAAATACAGGGAGTGTGCATATGACGTCTAAGCACGTCTACCCAGGATCGAACGTCGTCAACATAGTCAGCAATCTTCACCGCATTGGCATCCTTTACGGCCATTGCGCTAGCGAACATTCCACGTTTGTCGATACGAAGCGTCGCAAAGCCTTTGGCAGCCAGGCCTTCAGCAAGAAATCGGTAAGGCGATGCATTCACACCAAGCGGGTTGTTTCCATCCCGATCGGTCGGTCCGGAGCCTGGAACAATAAGAACAACGGCTGTTGGTTTTGAATTCGGGGTAAGTAACGTGCCTTTCAAAGGGCCTTTTGGCCCTGCGGCATCCAGGACAGTTTCGGAAAAGGTCACCGGTACTGCTGCCAGACTCACAAATGGGCAAGCACTCAAAAGGGCAATGGAGGCGGCAATATTCATCGGAGATGTTCCTGTAAAATTCAGCGTACCCGTCAATTTATATTATAAATATGGCCTGCTCTCCAGCGGCATTAGAAAAGTCCGCTGCTGGCACAAAGCGGACGGGCGAGATACTGAAGGGCTGCTTTGAGCGATCAGCAGACCTCAGTGCTAGATCGCCTTTCAGCCATCTCACGGCTAAAAATTACTGTTCGTGCCGGGTGGGGCATGCAATTGTTAGAGGAATGCACAGGAAGGCGGCCACGCCACCGAGGGCGTGACATAAAATCAGGACTGGTCGTCTTCTTTACCATAGTAAAGCTTACCGATCTGAATGAGAGGACGGCCTTGGGATTTGCGGTGCAAGTTGCTGTCACGTAGTGAATAAACGCAGCCGCAGTATTCCTGCTGGTAAAACTGCTCCCGCTTGCTGATTTCAATCATGCGCGACGAACCGCCCTGTTTGCGCCAGTTATAGTCCCAGTAAACCATACCCGGATAGTGGGCGGCGGCTCGCTGACCGCAATCGTTGATTTGCTGCATATTTTTCCAGCGAGAGATCCCCAGTGAGCTGCTGATCACGTTGAAGCCATTTTCAGCGGCGTAAAGCGCAGTCCGCTCAAAACGCATGTCAAAACACATGGTGCAACGAATGCCGCGTTCGGGCTCCCATTCCATGCCTTTGGCGCGCTCAAACCAGTTATCTGTGTCGTAATCCGCATCGATAAACGGTACGCCGTGTTGTTCGGCAAAGCGAATATTCTCATCTTTACGAATAAGATACTCTTTCTGCGGATGAATGTTCGGGTTGTAGAAGAAGATGGTGTAGTCGATCCCTGAGGCCTGGATCGCCTCCATTACCTCACCAGAACACGGAGCGCAACAAGAGTGCAGCAGCAGTTTATCTGTCCCATTTGGGAGTTCTAGTTTAGGACGTTTGAAATCAGCGGTAGTCATAAATTTATTTGATGAGATAATGAGAATACAAAACAGTGTAGCATCAGGGCTGTGCTATCGGGAATGGCGGCCAGCTTCATACGTTTCCCGCAATGTCTGTTATTGGCACTGAGCGGACTAACTGACTGATTTGAGGTTCCGCTGTGAGGAGTGGTCGATGCTATCTTTGTCTCTCTGAACATTTTACAAAGGCTCGATGGATATGAAATTGTCAGGTGGATGTTTATGTGGGTTCATCAGATTCACAGCGATAAATCCTTCTTCCCCTCATTCCTGTTCCTGCGATATGTGCCAGAAACATACTGGCTGTCAGACCGCAGTATGGATTGAATTTGACTCCGCAGATGTTGAATGGACTGCCGAAGGGGGGGAACCATCGCTGTTCCGCTCATCAGCAGCTTCATCCAGGGCATTTTGCGCCCGGTGTGGGTCCTCGGTTGGTGCTATTGATGACTCTCAGGTAACTGCTTTGCTGAGCGGTATATTTGACAATAACCAACGCGACTTATTTTCCCCATCATCCCATTCATTTCAAGATATGAAACCTGAATGGTGGAGAATAATCATGCCTGATATCGCTGAATAAACGCTGAAGCCTTACATGTAGCCATCATGATGTCACTTAAAGTTGAAGGTGAATATTAATTATGGTCTTTAGCTGTCCGTAAGGAACGAACTACGGATATTCTTTTATAGCGGCAGAAAATTTACACAATATCAGGCCTGGCGTTTCTTAAATGAAAAGTGTACTAAACTCTGTTTGATTCACTCAAATTTTTAACCAGAGTATACATATGATAAATAGAGAAAAACGAACTGTTAGCAGGGGCATAAATCATGTGGGGCTAACGGTTCCAAACCTGCAGCAGGCAACAGAATTTTTGCAAAAGGCATTAGATGCCAGGTTTGTTTATGACGGCCTGACCGATAGCGATTCCCCAAGAGAAGGGGCTGATACCGAAAGACAGTTGGGCCTGACAGAAGGCTCAATGATTATCAAACAGCGGTTGCTGAGAATTGGTAATGGTCCAAATCTGGAGCTTTTTGAGATAGTAAGCAGAGAACAGGCGCAGCCGGTAAGGCTACAGGACTTTGGCTGGAACCACATTTCACTTTATGTGGACGATATACATTACGCGGTGGAAAGGGTCAGGGCAGCGGGAGGCCAGTTCCTTTCGGAAATTCATGGAAATTCGCGCCATGAAGATACCGATGATAATGCCAGCGTATACTTTAAGGCTCCATGGGGCGGCCTGATTGAACTACAATCAATACCTAATGGTTATTATTATCCTGAAGACAGCGAAGCAGACACATGGATACCTGAGCGATAAATGATATGTTGCGGTTTCAGGGCGACGCCGCATTATGATGGAGTTCCCCACAGTTCTAATTTCAGTATCAGGATTGTCCGCTTTTGGCACACATCGGACAAGCTCCTGGAACTGAAGGTCTGTTGAGAGCTAATAGCGGTCGTTAGAACTTGTCATGATTACCCGGATGAAGGACTATCATTGGCGTCTGATAATCAATAGAGGGCTGATCAGGGTGACCAGCTCCCTTCTTAGTCATATATTACGGGCATGCGTGCATACGTATCTACTTAATGCTCGCTCACTTTAAGGCTTCGTCTCTACCATGATACCAGGTTTCAAAAACATCAGGGGTCATTGGTTTGGCAAAAAAATAGCCCTGAACTTCATCGCAGCCCAGCGTTCTTAAAATATCAACAGTACTGGCTTCCTCGACTCCTTCGGCCAGAACGGTATAGTCGAGTTGCTTGAGGAGGATGATAACGTTGCGAACAACGATGCGGCTTGCCTTGTCGTGAGCAACCTTACTCACAATAGAGCGGTCAAGCTTGATGGTGTCCATCGGGATTTGTCGCAGATAATTAATGTTGCTGTATCCCGAACCAAAGTCATCCAGAGAAATTTTAAACCCGCGTTTTTTGAGCATGTCCAGCCCGTTAAGCGCGGCCGGACTCTCAAGCATCTTCTCTGTTTCCAGACACTCTAACCCCAGCAGCGCTGGGTCAAGAGACGCATTCCGCAGTTTCTGTTCAAGCTCCTCGGCGAAATCGGGCCGAGAAAAATCACTGGCGGCCAGATTAATTGACACCGGCAGAGTAAGTCCCTGGTCCCGCCACTCACTCAGCTGCGCAATAGTACGATCGATAACCCAGGCCGTGAGCTCACGCATCAGGCTGGTTTTTTCGACCAGCGGGATAAATTCGCCGGGCAGGACTTCGCCGTTTGTCGGATGCTTCCATCTGACCAGCGCTTCAGCACCCGTCACGCGCCCGGTCGCCAGTGAGATTTTCGGCTGATAGACCAGATATAAGCCCTGGTTTCCCTGCAACGTTTGTCTGAGTTCGGTCAGCAGGCTGAAATCTCTCTTTTTGCGGGTATCCAGGGCGTCATTATAGGTCGTAAAACGGTGCCCCTGGCTTATAGCCTCATGCAAGGCGCTTACCGCACGACGCAGAATTTCATTCGGCGTCAGGGTGCTGTCGCATAGCCCGGAGTCCCCCATGTGAATATCCAAATCCAGGGGAACTTCCGGGCCAATCCGGGCCTGGGTTCCTTGAAGGTTTTGTGCAATGCTTTCCAGTGACAGGGCCGTAGGTTCAGGCGTTAAAAAAGCAAATCGTCCGACCGCCACGGCGTAAAGCTGGCCCGCCAGGGTGAGACGTGCCTGCAGTTCGACGGTCATGTCCCGAAGTAAGTTTTCTACGGCAATCATTCCCAATGAGCGGGCCATCTCGTAGGCAAAGGGCATATCAATGCAGTCAATGATGACCAGCCGGAAGGTGCTTGCCGCCGACACCTCAATGTCCTTGAGCAGGCGCTGACGATTGGGTAATAGCGTGACGACATCGGTATAGCCTACTGAGTGCCAGGAGGCCAGAAAATCTGATATAAGCCCTGCCATCTTTTCAAAAAGTTCGAGCTGCTTGTCTGAAAGTTCCCTGGGTTGAGTATCGAGGATACACAAGGTTCCTATCGGTACTCCATCCTGAGTTTTAAGTGGACACCCTGCATAAAAGCGAATGAATGGATCTTCTTTTACCGCGTGATAGTCACGAAAGGTGGGGTGTTGATGAGTGTCATGACAAATGAATGTTTTACTCTGTTTCAGGGGCTGTACGCAAAATGCCTCGCTCAGGCGGGTTTCCGTGGCGGCGATATTCTGAGCGGATTTGATATATTGCTTTTCTTCATCGAGAACAGAAACAAAGCTCATCGGCATATTCAGCAAGTGACATATTAGATGAGTATATTTTTTTAACGCATCATCCCGACCTTTGTCAGGATTTTTCAACAAGTCGATAGCCGCAAGTCTTTTACTTTCATCTCTACTGAGATTAGTCAACATGGTAAGACATCCTCCGGTGCAGTAGGCTTTTGGTTGTTCCACACTCGCAGGTGGCATGGATCATTCTTCCAATGGCATGTGGTAATACATACTCAGTGACCCGCCTAAACTCTCACATTAAAATGTTTCCCGTTGATTGTCTCCCGGAAATGTCTCCCCAGGGCTGTCCTGTAATTCTGCCTATCAGTCAGACACTGTCATCTCACATGCTTAATGCGAGATATTTGACTAGCAGCTATGAGCGAAAAGACGAAATGAACACTTCGTATCACCAGACTACGTCGTACTAGTCAGACTCACTTTAACAGCAATCGTATTCCCAAAAAGGCCATAAAGCCTCCGCTGAGTTTATCTATAAAATGACGATATTTAATGTAAGCCTGACGTGGCCCGTCAGTTGATAATAAGCATGCAACGACTGCATACCAGAGCAAATCAATAACGAATGCCATTGTGGGCAGGATGATGTACATAACAGGCTGAATATTTTTGCTCAGCGCTGCGGAAAAAATACTGGCAAATACCAGCGCAGTATGGGGGTTGCTGATTTGCGTAAAAACGCCAGTCATAAAAGCTTTCGAGACGCTTACTTCTTTTGTACCGGCAGAATCATTAAAACGATTTGAAGGACGACGAAACATTTTCAACGCCAGCCATAAAAGATAGCAACCGCCTGCAACCTTGAGTCCTGTGTAAAGTGATGGGATTAGAGTCAGCAGGGTATGGAGACCCGCTAGCGCTATGGCAGCAAAAACAGATGCACCAAAACCCATACCTGCAGCAACAGATAAAGCCGTCCGTCTCGAACTGGACATTGCCATTCGGGCAACGAGAAGAAAGCTAGCTCCCGGGCTCATTGCACCAAAAAGGATAGCTACGCCAATAGCAGAAACCGCGATCAAATCACCTGTCATTCATGTTTCCATCTTTAATCAGTGCCAGACAGCCCCTCATTGCGCGAACCGCATATCCAATGAACTGCTGGGTAATAATATGACACTGTGTAAACAACGTCCGCTACTGGCACAATGCGGCCTCTTACCGCAAAACCCCCAGTCGCCCGCTATACATTAAACCCCTACCATTTACGATATCACATAAAACGGTAATGATAATTATTTACTCCGGTATGATATGTTGAACACGTTCGTAACAAGACATTTTTCTCATAGCGGAAGTTAATACTAAGTGCGTGGGGAAAAACTGTGGCTGCGTTGAGATGCAGCATCAATACAATTTATGGAGATAAGATGAGAAGAATTTCAGTCTGGTCAGTGCTGTTGGCCTCCACTATTGCGATGTCAACCGCCACAACGGCATACGCCGATAGCCAATGGGCAGCCGCCACCACTACCTTCCCTGGTAATATCCGTGCCGGGTCACGGGAAGTTCCTGTTAAGCCAGGAGATAAAACGGTTGTAGCCATTAAGAACCTGCAGGCGGGCACGACCGTCACCATGCTCAATGGCACTGAAGTCCTGACACCAAAACCACTGACTGCCGATGAAAAAGGAAATCTCAATATTCCGCTGACCGTTCCGACCGATGCCGCTACAGGCCTTCATCTACTCACTGTTATTACGCAAAATCCCGCGAGCGTTTCGCAGGTCATGTTGAAATTGTCCCGGATTGTCCCGCCAAAAAACACGGAGGCTTTCAGGCTACAAACAACGTCCGTCGGTGAGCGAGCTTACCAGTCGGCAGTGTCGGCTGACGGGAAGCTGTTCGTGACCTCTGCACGCGGCCCGAAGGATGGTAGCCGCCTGATGAGACTGAACGCCGGAACCCTGGCTATCGAAGCAGAGGCAACGCTGCCTAAAGACAAAAAAGGTGAGCAGATTGGTGTCTTCGGCGTCGGTGTTGATAACGCCCATAATCAGGTCTGGACGACGAACACTCTTGCCGAGACGGTGACCGTCTATGACGCAAAAACGCTTTCCGTCGTGAAGGTTTTCCCGGAGGGATCGGTCTCGCATCCACGCGATGTGGTTATTGATGAAGCCAACAATCGGGCCTATGTCAGCGCGGCTCTGACCGGTTTTGTCGAAGTGTATGACACCAAAACGCTGGAGCACATCGGTCAGTTGGAGTTTGTGGTGGAGCGTGGCAAAAACCTGTTTAACAGTACCGATCTTACCCTCGATAGCGCTGGCAGCAAACTCTACGGCGTTAGCCGAGATACGCCATGGGTAGGCTGGATTGATCTCAAAACCGGCAAGAGTACAACGGTGAAAGTACCTCAGGCGCAGGGCGCAACCGACATCGCTCGCGATCCGCAAACTGGCCGTCTTTACGTTGCTTCTCAGGAGACGAACAACGTCGTGGTTCTTGATGCTGGGGGTAAGGTTCTCGCTGATACTTATATTGGTGCCGGGGGCGTATCTGTCGTCTGGGATCCTGTGACGTCGCAGGTTTTCGCCGCCACGCGTGCAGGCGGAACTGTTGCTGTTCTGAACAAGGACGGTAAATTAGTTGCTAATATTCCGATGGATGAAACACCAAACCACCTGACTGCCGCGCCTGATGGTACCGTTTATCTGGTGTCTATGTATGGAACCTCCGGGGATAAAGCTCAAACAGGTTCAGTGACGAAAATCACCCCCAAAAATTAGCGACATTAGTCGGCTGCTTTATTCTCGGACAGACAGGCCTTACATTATTATTAATCCTCCTGCTCCTTTGGGGCGGGGGGATGTTTCCGGCATATCAGCCCGGTATTGACATCCTCATACTCGATGCTGGCTGACGTCCTTCGCGATCCCTAAACACAAATTTTCAATAATACTCCGCATGACCTATTATGCATCCCGAAGCTGCCCAAGCGCTAGTCTCTAAGAGGCTGCTTTGAACTCACAGCGAGAAGCGGACTTAAACAATATATTTTGAGTTATGATACAAAGTGAAGTCAGCACAGTTCAGATATGAAGACAGGTAATCACAATACAGGACCAGTAAATAGTTAACGTGTCATTCAGGGAGAAAAAATGAGTTTTGAGCGAAAAAAGGAACGTGCACTTGCCATTATGGAAAGCAAAAAGATGTGGCGCAGCAACTATGCCCCTCCTCTGTTGCGTGGTTTATGGAAGTTAGGACTAAGAATACCGCCATTACCTTTCGCTTCATTTTGGCAAATATCATTCATTATGGGATTCGGGTTTGGTCTTGCATGGGGAATCGTAATGTGGTTTTTCACATGGAAAGATATGGACGTTCAACCTTCCGGGGCGATATTACGGAGTTTCTCCTGTGGGATCCTATATGGCCTAATGATGGCAGCGTTTCACAGATGGCGCAAAAAGGCCAATAATCTGCCTGACTGGAAAAACCTTTAAATGGCCTGCAAACGAATCAGTAATGTTTATCGTCCGCTTAGGCACATATCGGACGTTATCAAGGCCTTGAGGTGGGGTGATAGCCCTGTTTGATGATGCTAGCACTTACTATTAACACTCAATTATCAATTTAATGGAGATGGTAAGTAAGGGTTGTAATGCAAACTCATGAGTAAAAAAAACTTCGTTGAACGAGGGGGACTATGTTTATATATACTAATTTTCAATGTTACCAATAAGTTAACTCATCACATCACTATGATTGAGTTTTATATACATAAAAATGATATTGAAATAATGAAGAGTGAACAAAAGTGATGATCGTTGAAAACTGAGTTTTTTAGAGCATCAGTAAACTCATAGCTAACAGTATCACCATACAGACAAATGTTATTGCCATTCCGAGTACTGGTCTCCAGGGCCTCATAAAAGAAAAAACCCGCACATAGAGGCGGGTGTCTGATGAGACCAATATGCTATATAAAAAAACTAAATTTACAAGGATTTGCGCCTGAGGTCCTATCCTTAGGCAAGGCAAAGATAAAATGTAAAAGTGAAGAGAGTATGAATGAATTGTAAGGCAAGGTGCAAAGCATCAGGGCGATATAGAAGTGCTCGGTGTCGCAACGCACGTGATCAAAGATATGAGGCAGGATGATAGACCTGTTTGAAAACGTCAGTTTGCAGGTCACGAAGGAGCCTTAAGTAGTTGATATATAGTGACCATATTTGTAGTGTAATGTCGTGAATTGCAGTGTGTTTTTAATCAAATATTTTGTTAACTATATGAATTATATGTTTATTTTGTGTGTTTCTTTCTCTTTACGGCAGAAAGGCCATTTTTCCGCCATACTGTCAATAATTGTTGACAGCTATCTTCACGCCAGCAAATAACTGTCCTATTATTCATCCGTTATTGGCCTCTTTAGGGTGAAAACTCCTATGCGTCTTGAAGTCTTTTGTGAAGACCGTCTTGGTCTGACTCGTGAATTGCTCGATTTACTGGTGCTGCGCGGTATCGACCTGCGGGGTATCGACATTGACCCTATTGGCCGAATTTATCTCAATTTCGCCGAGCTGGAGTTCGCTAGCTTCAGCAGTCTGATGGCGGAAATTCGTCGTATCGCTGGCGTCACCGATGTGCGCACCGTGGCGTGGATGCCGTCAGAGCGTGAACATCTGGCGCTCAGCGCGCTGCTGGTAGCGATGCCGGAGCCTGTGCTGTCTCTCGACACCAAAGGAAAAGTCGAACTGGCTAACCCGGCCAGCTGCCAGCTGTTTGGCCAGAGCCAGGAGAAGCTGCGCAGCCATCCGGTCGCACAGCTGATTACCGATTTTAACGTCCAGCGCTGGCTGGAAAATAGTCCGCAGGAGTCCCACGCCGAGCACGTGGTGGTTAACGGGCAGAACTTCCTGCTGGAGATCACCCCGGTTTATCTCGAAGGCGAACACGGCGAGAAGGTACTAACCGGCGCGGTAGCGATGCTACGTTCAACGGTCCGTATGGGGCGTCAGCTGCAAACGATGACCATTCAGGATACCAGCGCCTTCAGCCAGATCCTCGCCGTAGGCCCGAAAATGCGCCACGTCGTCGAGCAGGCTCGCAAGCTGGCTATGCTCAGCGCGCCGCTGCTGATCGTCGGCGATACCGGTACCGGTAAAGATTTGCTCGCCCACGCCTGCCACCTCGCCAGCCCGCGAGCGGGGAAACCTTATCTGGCCCTGAACTGCGGCTCCATTCCGGAGGACGCGGTGGAGAGCGAGCTGTTTGGCGACGCTATCCAGGGCAAAAAGGGGTTCTTCGAGCAGGCTAACGGCGGTTCGGTTCTGCTGGATGAAATTGGCGAAATGTCGCCGCGAATGCAGACTAAGCTGCTGCGCTTCCTCAACGATGGAACCTTCCGCCGGGTCGGGGAAGATCATGAAGTCCACGTAGATGTACGGGTGATCTGCGCGACGCAGAAAAACCTGGTGGAACTGGTGCAAAAAGGGCTGTTCCGCGAAGATCTCTATTATCGTCTTAACGTGCTGACGCTCTATTTACCACCGCTGCGCGATTGTCCGCAGGATATCATGCCGCTGACCGAACTGTTTGTGGCGCGTTTCGCCGATGAGCAGGGTATCCCGCGGCCGAAACTTTCTGCCGATTTAAACAGCGTATTGACGCGCTATAGCTGGCCGGGCAACGTGCGCCAGCTCAAAAACGCGATTTACCGTGCCCTGACTCAGCTGGACGGTTTTGAACTGCGCCCTCAGGATATCCTGCTGCCGGATCACGACGTCTCGTCATTAGCGGTTGGCGAAGAAGCGATGGAAGGCTCGCTGGATGATATCACGCGCCGTTTCGAGCGCTCGGTGCTTACCCAGCTTTATCGTAGCTTCCCCAGCACGCGTAAACTGGCCAGGCGGCTTGGCGTCTCGCATACCGCCATCGCCAATAAACTTCGCGAGTACGGCCTGAGCCAGAAAAAAGGCGACGAGTAATTCCCGCCGACCGGCTGCCTGCGCCGTCGGTCGGCATTTCCAGAACATTTCCAGAAAAAGGAGGGGGCCTGGCGGCGAATGAATCTGTATATACTGCGTTTTTACCCTCTTTTTTGCAGGAATACGCATGTGGATCTGGCGTAGTCGTTTTTTTCAGTGGATGAAACTGCTGGTGCTCTCCAGCGCGATCTCTTTTGCGCTGTTCTGGTTTCACCTCCCGGCCGCGCTGCTGCTGGGGCCGATGATTGCCGGCATTTGCCTGAGCCTTCGCGGGGCGGAAATCCGCGTTCCCCGACCCTTTTTTATTGCCGCTCAGATGATTATCGGCTGCATGATCGCCCGTAGCCTGACGCCCTCGATTTTCGGCGTTCTGCTGGCAAACTGGGCGCTGGTGCTGCTGATTCTCTTCTCCACGCTCGCCATCAGCGCGCTGGCGGGATGGCTGCTGGTGCGCTATAGCGCGCTACCCGG
The DNA here is from genome assembly GCF_016516145.1 of Klebsiella sp. S69. Lineage (NCBI taxonomy): Bacteria > Pseudomonadati > Pseudomonadota > Gammaproteobacteria > Enterobacterales > Enterobacteriaceae > Klebsiella > Klebsiella sp. S69. The sequence continues at coordinate 50,471 of NZ_JACVUU010000036.1, forward strand.
CGCCACCGGGGCGTGGGGAAGTTCGCCGGGCGGCGCTTCGGCGATGGTTATCATGGCCCAGGAGTACGGCGCCGACGTTCGACTGGTGGCGCTGATGCAGTATTTGCGCGTACTTTTTGTTGCCGGTGCCGCGGCGCTGGTGGTTCGCGTTGCGCTCGGCGGCGAAGCCCAGGAGATGACTCAGCAGGTCGCCTGGTTTCCCCCGATAAGCTGGCAGCTACCGCTTACGCTGCTGGTGACGGCGGCCGCGGGATGGCTGGGGCTGCGTCTGCGCTTTCCGTCCGGTGCGATGCTTTTCCCGATGCTGATCGGCGCGCTGGTGCAGGGAGAAGGCTGGCTGCAGCTTGAACTCCCTGAGTGGCTGCTGGCGCTGGCTTATGCCGCCGTTGGCTGGAGCGTTGGTCTAAAGTTTAATAAACAGATCTTCCTGCTGGCGTTAAAAACCCTGCCGCAGATCCTGGCATCGATTATCGGCCTGATTCTGCTATGTGCGCTGATGGCTTATGGACTGACGCAGGTTTTACCGCTGGACTTTATGACCGCCTATCTGGCGACCAGCCCGGGCGGGCTGGACACGGTAGCGATTATCGCTGCCGGCACGCGGGCGGATATGTCGTTTATTATGGCGATGCAGACGTTGCGCCTGTTCACTATCTTGCTGACCGGCCCGGCGATTGCGCGCTTTATCTCCCGCTATGCGACGCGGGAATAAAAAAAGCCCCCGTTTAACGAGGGCTTACGTTACCTGGTGGGGATATTACGCTTTCAGCGCGGCCAGGGCTGCGTCGTAGTCCGGCTCTTCGGTGATTTCATTCACCAGCTGGCTGTATACCACCTGGTCGTTTTCATCAATCACGACCACAGCACGCGCTGCCAGACCGGCCAGCGGGCCTGCGGAGATCGCTACGCCGTAGTCGGCCAGGAACTGCGCACCGCGCAGAGTGGACAGAGTCACGACGTTGTTCAGGCCTTCAGCGCCGCAGAAGCGTGACTGGGCGAACGGCAGGTCGGCGGAAATGCACAGCACTACGGTGTTGTTCAATTCTGACGCCAGTTGGTTGAATTTACGTACCGATGCCGCGCAAACGCCGGTATCGATGCTTGGGAAAATGTTCAGCACTTTACGGGAGCCCGCAAACTGGCTCAGCGCGACGTCAGAGAGATCTTTGGCCACCAGCGTAAACGGCTGCGCTTTAGCGCCTGCCTGCGGAATGGTGCCTTGAACAGAAACGGGGTTGCCCTGGAAATGCACGGTTTGTGACATGGTTATCTTCCTGTTTACATATAGTTAACGTCGCGGCTAGTGTATGACATCCGTCATCGGCACGGCAAATCCTTTTAATACTTACCTGCGAGGTTCAGGGAATGCGAAATCTGCGAGTCTATGAAGAAGCCTGGCCGCTACATAGCCCTTTTGTGATCGCCCGCGGCAGCCGCAGCGAGGCAAAAGTCGTGGTGGTGGAAATTGAAGAGAATGGCGTCAAGGGCACGGGGGAATGCGCGCCTTATCCTCGCTATGGAGAGAGTATCGCCTCGGTGATGGCGCAGATTATGGCGATCGGCGAACAGATTGAGCGGGGCGTCACTCGAGAGCAGATTCAACGCCTGCTGCCGCCAGGGGCCGCGCGTAATGCAGTGGACTGCGCGCTCTGGGACTGGCAGGCGCGCAGCGCGGGTAAAAGCATCTCGCAGCTGTTAGGCGTGACGCTGCCCAACCGGGTGGTTACGGCGCAAACGGTGGTGATCGGCACCCCCGAGCAGATGGCGGCCAGCGCGTCGGCCCTGTGGGAGAAAGGTGCCACGCTGCTGAAAGTGAAGCTTGATGACCATCTGATTAGCGAGCGGTTAATTGCCATTCGCGAGGCGGTTCCGCAGGCAACGCTCATCGTCGATGCCAATGAAGCCTGGCGCAGCGACGGTCTGGCCGAGCGCTGTCAGCTGCTGGCGGATGTCGGCGTCGCGATGCTGGAGCAACCTCTTCCGGCTGGGGCCGATGAAGCGCTGGCAAATTTTATCCATCCGCTGCCTATTTGCGCTGATGAGAGCTGCCATACTCGCGATAGCCTGGCGGCGCTGCGCGGCCGCTATGAAATGGTTAATATCAAGCTGGATAAGACCGGTGGTCTGACTGAAGCGCTGCTGCTGGCGGAGGAGGCAGAACGCCTGGGGTTTGCGCGGATGCTGGGCTGTATGCTGTGTACGTCGAGAGCGATTAGCGCGGCGCTACCGCTGGCGCCGCTGGCCCGTTTTGCCGATCTTGATGGTCCAACATGGCTGGCCGTGGATGTCGAGCCGGCGCTGCACTTCAGCACCGGGGTGCTTCATCTCTGAGAGTGCCAGTGCAGCAGCTCCGTCATGGCCTGCAGATATTTCTCCGTTGCTTCGTCGGCGGATATTGCCGGGAATTCGGCGGTGATACAGGGCAGGCCGATATCGGCGCACCAGCTGCCAAAAGAACCGGGCGTTTCATAGCCGACGCTACCCACCAGCGGCAGGCTAAACGCATCGGCCAGCCATTGCCCCAGTTCGCTGTGGCCGGGGTCTTCAATGCAGGCCAGCGGATCGTGAAATGAGATCACCCATGCCGGGTGGATCTGATGGATCAACTGGCACAGCGCCCGGGTCTCGGGTTCCGAACCTGGCTTTTCGCCGGTGAGTAGAACGACATCGCGCTGCTCTGCCGCGCTGTTCCAGCGGTAGACGGTTTCTCCTTCCTTCCAGTTCGCCGCTGGAAAATTCCGGTTCAGGTCGATACCGCGTGCGTTAGCCCGCAGCCCCAGCTGACAGCCGTCAGGGTTGACCGCCAGCACCACGTGATGACGGCGCAGCTCTGGCTTGAGGGTTCGTAGCGCACAGGAGAGGGTGACGATGGAGGCGTTTTCATCGCCGTGAGTACCGGCAAGGATCAGGCCGCTACGGCTATCGGCCAGCGGCGCCGGAAACCACAGCAGCGGCGCGCCCAGGTAAGACTGGCCGTAGCGTTGGGTTCCAGTCGGAAAATCACCGCGCTGGGGGCGAGGACGAGAAACGGGCATAGGGCATCCTGTTATCAGGTTATTTTTCAGCAGTGTTGTGTAAAACCGTCCCGGAATCAAATAGTTTCCAGCAATGTTGAAATCAGCATATATGTCAACTTTCTTTCACAAGCTGTTTGCAATTTCAGGTGATGAAACAAATAATTATCGCACTGCCAGCTCTGGTTTTTTTATTTTAAAGGGGATCTTATGAAGTATCCTGTCAAATTGACATGCGGCGCGCTGTGGTTAGCCAGCGTCTCTTCTCTTGCCTGGGCGGCGGATGTCCCGCCCGGCACCGTATTAGCCGAAAAACAGGTGCTGGTGCGGCACATAAAAGATGAGCCCGCCACCTTAGATCCCGCGAAAGCCGTCGGCCTACCTGAAATTCAGGTTATCCGCGATCTTTTTGAAGGTTTAGTCAATCAGGATGAGAAAGGCAACCTAATACCAGGCGTGGCGACTCGCTGGCAGAGCAATGATAACCGCGTCTGGACGTTTACCCTGCGCGATAATGCCCGCTGGTCCGATGGAACGCCGGTGACGGCAGAAGATTTTGTCTATAGCTGGCGACGGCTGGTTGACCCCAAAACCACTTCACCCTTTGCCTGGTTTGCGGCGCTGGCCGGTATCGCCAATGCGCAAAATATCATTGATGGTAAAGCCGCGCCGGATACTCTTGGCGTCACCGCCGTAGACGCGCGAACGCTGCGCGTTCAGCTGGATAAACCGCTGCCGTGGTTCAGCAATCTGACCGCCAGCTTTGCGTTTTATCCGGTCCAGAAGGCGAATGTTGAGAGCGGCGACAGCTGGACCCGTCCGGGAAGCCTGATTGGCAACGGCGCGTACGTTTTAAAGGATCGCGTGGTGAATGAAAAACTGGTGGTGGTTCCCAATACGCACTACTGGGACAACGGCAAAACGGTGATCCAGCAGGTCACGTTTACGCCCATTAATCAGGAGTCAGCGGCAACTAAGCGCTATCTGGCCGGTGATATCGATATTACCGAGTCGTTCCCGAAAAATATGTATCAGAAGCTGATGAAGGATATTCCGGGGCAGGTTTACACTCCGCCACAGCTGGGCACCTATTATTACGCATTTAACACACAGAAAGGGCCAACCGCCGATGAGCGCGTCCGCCTGGCGCTGAGTATGACTATCGACCGCCGTTTGATGGCGGAAAAAATTCTGGGTACTGGTGAGAAACCGGCCTGGCGTTTTACTCCGGATGTTACTGCCGGCTTCACTCCCCAGCCGTCGCAAATCGAGAGCATGAGCCAGGCTGAGCTGAATGCCCAGGCCAAAGCGCTGCTACAGGCGGCGGGCTACGGCCCGGGTCGCCCGCTGAAGCTCAGCCTGTTGTATAACACCTCGGAGAATCATCAGAAAATCGCCATTGCGGTAGCGTCTATGTGGAAGAAGAATCTTGGCGTCGACGTGAAGCTGCAAAATCAGGAGTGGAAGACCTATATCGACAGCCGTAATACCGGCAACTTCGATGTGATTCGCGCTTCGTGGGTGGGGGATTACAATGAACCTTCAACGTTCCTGTCTCTGCTAACCTCGACGCACAGCGGTAATATCTCCCGCTTCAACGATCCGGCCTACGACAAAATTCTCACTCAGGCGGCGCTGGAAACGTCGGAAAAGGCGCGCAATGACGATTACAACGCGGCGGAAAAAATCATTATGGCGAAAGCGCCTATCGCGCCGATTTACCAGTATACCAACGGGCGACTGATTAAACCGTGGCTGAAAGGGTATCCGATTGCCAATCCGGAAGACGTCGCCTATAGCCGCACGATGTATATCGTGAAGCACTGATAAGCACCGGTTGCCTGCGGGCGTCAGGCAACCATCACATCTCTCCAGAGCGCGGCCCGCAGCGCCAGCTAACCTGTATTCTATTTCCAGACGCAGCGGCAAACCTCACTTTCGCCAGCTCTCACTCTCCTGGTCAATGAACAGCGTAGAGGCCATCAGATATCATTTTTAAAATCTATATTTATCCTATCTGAAATTATTGATATTTATATTTATCGTCGGGGTTGGGTTGGCTGATGGCTTGCGAGCGATTAAATGTACCCAACATATTTTTTTGGATACGCGCAATCTTTTCCGCCTCGGGAATGGCCTGAGTGCCTTCGTTCATTGATTAGCATCAATAAACTCAATTTGTTTATATGTGAATTTAATATTTATTCATTTGTGAGATGTTAATTTTTTATTTATCGCAGTCAGATGATGAATGTTTTTGTTGATTTTGTGCGCATGATGCTTATTATTTTTTGTATTTTCATTTAAATGCTTAAGCAAAGTCTTATATTTGGCCTGAACACGGATGAGTTGCTCTATTCTGATGTCTGGCCCTGCGATGATTGTGCAAAGAAAATCGTTATGTTTGACCCATACGCCTCCAGGGAAGGAAGCGCTATGGCCAGGATATTGCGAGTGCGGCTGTAAGGCGGCCTCTGATTTAAGCTGAGGCTGCACGTCAGAGGGGCGCGAATAGCGGCGTCGCATTTCCGCTTATGCGCTGCATCGTTACTGATTTGAGTAATGGCAAAGCGGGGCGTCTTTTATCTGGAAGATAAAAAAATTCAACGCCAATGGGCGCTCTTTTTAGCTGCGCGTTTTCATAATGACGTGCAGAAGAGCGTTTATCTGGGCTGAGCAGGCGCTAAAAGAACGGGCGGGAAATAATATGCGTCAGAGTGTCTAAGTTTTTAAAGGCCTTGAGTACGAGCAGGATGCGTGCGAGAAACTTTAACTTCATGCCATGCTGGCGATACGTCAATTATCCCGCGCCCTCAAATACAGACTTTGATATCGCTATATTCAGAAAGGCGTTTGAATAAATTCTAAAAGACGCCGCGTTGACTCAGAAATTATGAGCCGAAATGAACACGCTGGCCCCAGAATTAATCGGGTGCGTTGTTTAATCAATTATCCGGAAATGGCTGATGTTGGTAAATATCAACACCGCTTCGCGAAAGGCAAGCCGCAGTACTGGAAACAGAGAGTACTCGTTGTTTTCTGTTTAAAAAACAACCTAATCCGGGCGTGCTGTTGGGGTGAGATGAATCCCTTTCTGGATATGGAGGCGCTTTCTGTCGCCCCTCAGGCGAGGGTCTGGAAGCGTTATAGAAAAGTTTAAGGGTGAGGGCCGTCAATCGGAAAATAGCGCGGAGCAGCCCGACAAAGCCCTGGAAGACACGGACGTGCCCCTGTCGCAGGTGGGTCTGATATCAAAAGCGTAATACAGGAGCAGGGATGAAAACAGTACGACCGTTATGGGGACGGGGGCAGATGATCTCTCCCCAACATTTTCAGCAGGAAACCGCGCAATCGGCCTGGCAGACAGAGTATGTCGCCCGGCTGGGGGCAATTCATCCCTGGGGAGTGGCGCGGGCGGAGTTTAATACCGCGCTGCTGAAGCAGGGGAAACTGAAAGCCGACCACCTGTGCGTGCGTTTCGCCGACGGCACGCTCATTGATAGCGATAACGCCGATGCGTTGCCGCCGGTGATGAACCTGCCGGAAACAGAACATCACGAACTGACGGTGGTTCTGGCGCTGCCCCATGAGCATGAGAACGGTGGCAACTGTCTGCAACCGGAGCAGAGAGCGGAGCGTCCTGTGCGCTGGCGTCTGGCCTGGCGGGAGGTGCGAAACCGCTATGGGGAGGACTGCCGCCAGATTGCGGTAATGCAGCCGGAGCTGACGCTGCGTGAGGCCGATAGCGACAACGCTGATTACCAGACCGTCGCCGCGATCCGTCTTACGCGCGATAGCCAGGGACACTGGTCGCAGGACGAGTCTTTTCTGCCGCCGCTGCTGAACGTACAGGCCAGCCGTTGGTTGAGGGAACAAACCGAACAGTTGACGGGTCAGCTCCGTGCGCGCCTGCAGCGCCTGATGTCTATGCGTCGGGAAAGCAACGAGCGAATGGCCGACTTCGCGGTAGCGGACGTGTCGCTGTTCTGGCTGCTGAGTGCGCTCAACAGCGCTGAGCCGTTGCTCAGCCATTTTGTTCGTCATCCGCAGGTGCATCCGGAACGTCTGTATACAGCGTTGGCCGGTCTGGCAGGTAGCCTGCTGACTTTTTCTCTTGAACACACTACAGCCGATATTCCGGCCTATCGGCATGAGCAGTTAACGGCGGTCTTTCCTCCACTGTTTGACTTGCTGGGGGTACTGCTGGAAGCCAGTCTGCCATCGAGGGTGGTGGCGATTGACATGGTTCATGATGAACGACGCAAGCGCTGGCATGCCCGTCTGCACGATCCACGACTGCGTGAAGAGGCGGATTTTTATCTCTCGGTACGATCGGCGCTGCCGGTAGCGCAGCTACTGGAGCAGTTTCCGCTTCAGTGCAAAGCGGGCAGCCCGGATGAAGTCGACCGGGTCGTTAACGGTTCGCAACCCGGCATCCCTCTGCGCGCGATGAGCCACGTTCCGGCGGCCATCCCGCTGCGCCTGGAGAACCAGTATTTCACCCTTGATATGGCCCATCCGGCGGCGCGAGCGATGCTGTTGGAAGGCAGTTGCGTCTTTTACGTCCCCGGTCTGCTGGGCGCCCCTGAACTCGAACTCTATGCGGTACTGCGCTCATGAAACAGGATACGAATATCGACGCCCTGATGGCTGACGCCTGGTTGACGGTGACGGAACTGCGGTGCGGGGCGAGACTGGCCGACGGGGAGGGCGAACGCCTCTGGCGACATTGCGTAGAGCATATTGAAAAGGTCATGGCGGAACTGGAGACCGCGGGCCTCAGCGAGGCGAGCCGTCGGCATATTCTCTACGCCTGGTGTGCGCTGCTGGATGAGACAGCTAAAGGACGTGAAGGTGAGGATGATGCCTGCATCGTCTGGTATGACCGTCCGCTGCAGGCGAAATACTTCGGTGCCCTGGACGCCGGCGATGCGCTGTATGAGCGGATGCGACTGGTTCTGCATGAGCCCGCGCCGGATGTGGCGGTACTGACCTGCTTCCATCGCGTGTTGATGCTGGGCTTTAAGGGATGTTATGCCCTGGATGAGCCGGTTCGCGACCAGCTTATCACCAGGCTGGCGGAGCGCGTTTCGCCGTTTGAAACCGATCAGAGCCAGCCTGTACTGGCGGGTATATCCGGGCGTAGCGGCCTGGCGGACGGGTTGCGACGCTGGCCGGTTTGCCTCGGGCTGTCGCTGGTTGCGATCGCCGCGCTGTGGCTGGGGCTAAATCATTGGCTTGATTCCCTGATTACAACCCTGCTGCCCGGGGCGGAAAAATGAGCGTGAGCCATTTGCGCCTGTTATGGCTCTGGGCCGGGATCCTTGCGGTACTGCTCTGTTTGCTGTTTCTGCCGCTGGCTACCAGCGGGCGGATTCTGGCTGTTGCGCTGATCCTGACCGCAGTCATCGTTGCCCTGATTGTCGCCGGGCGCAAGGGGGAATGGGGACTTACAGAGGATGCCTGGCTGGATGACATTCCGGACGCGCCGTACCGCCTGCCGGTGGTGCTGGTCTGCGGTGATATCGCCAGGTGGCCGGAGTGCGGGGTGGTTTTGCGTACGGCTCAGGGCTGCTGGTTAAATGTTCCTACCGCCGAACTGCAGCAGACGGTACGTACTCTTCTGCGTAAACGCCCGGATCTGATATCGCAGCTGGCGGTGATGGTCTGCGTTTGCCCGCAGTTGCACGGTGATGAGGCGGCGCTGGCGGTCGGGCTTAATGAGCTGCGCTGGCAGCTGAACCAGGCGCGGAGCGACTGCCGCCGCTCGGTGCCTTTACTACTGAGCAGTCACGTGGCAGGGGCGTCTGTTCCTCACTCGCTATGGCAGACAGCGCAGACCGGGGAAGCCATGCAGGTGTGGCAGGCGAATGACGCGCCTTGCTGCACCGGGACCTGGCTGGCGCAAAAGAACGGAAGGGAGCGTCTGGCCACACAGGTGAGGATGAATGCGCTGGTTCGCCTGACGCACGAGACGGCGCTGGCTATGCTGACGGCGCCCTCTGTTGATACGCCCCCGGTGATACCCGCTATGATGCTGTATCACATGACGCCGTCGGGGGCACCGGTTCTGCCTCAGAATCTGTGGCAGCGCTGGTTGTCTCATCATACCGCTCTGGGCTCACTACCTGGCTGGCAGCCTGATACCTCATCAGCGGATGTCCTGTTACCGGATTTTATTCTGCCACTGTTGCCATTGGGCGTCAGCGAGACGCCACACGCCAGGATTTTACGCCGGGCGTTCTGTCTGTTCACCCTTGCCATTCTCATCGCACTGTGCGCCAGCGCGTGGAACAACCGCCAGCTACTGCAGCGGGTGGGGTTCGATATTCAGCACTATGAGCAGATTGCGATGGTTGACTACGCCTCGAAAGCCCGCGCCCTGCAAATCCTGAGTGGGGATGCGGTTCAACTGGATCAGTGGGCGCGCCGCGGTGAGCCGCTGAACCTGAGTCTCGGTCTGTATCACGGGGCCTATTTACGCATACCGGTGTTGGCCGCGATTCGTTCCTGGGAACCCCCACCTCCGCCACAAAAACCAGCACAAAAAACCGTGCCGAAAACCATCCGCCTCGACAGCATGTCGCTGTTCGATACCGGGAGGTGGGCGCTTAAGCCCGGATCGACAAAGCTGCTGGTGCACTCGTTGGTTGGCATCAAAGCAAAACCCGGCTGGCTGATTGTCGTTGCGGGCCATACCGACAGTACCGGTGAGGAAAAAGCCAACCAGATACTTTCGCTGAAGCGTGCCGAATCGGTGCGCGACTGGATGCGTGACACCGGAGATGTACCGGAGAGCTGTTTTGCGGTGCAGGGCTTCGGCGAGAACCGTCCTGTAGCCACCAATGAAACGGTTGAAGGGCGTGCGCTGAACCGCCGTGTCGAAATCAGTCTGGTACCGCAGGTGAATGCCTGCCAGCCACCGGGCATGCCTTCGGCCTTATCGCGGGAGAGCGGCGCGTCAATCAATGAAACGGAGAAGTAGCATGGCAACTCCGGTCTGCCTGTTGCTGAAGAGCAACGGCGGAGCGGATATCACAGACTCCCATTCGCCAAACGTAGGTGTCACTACTTGAGCCTGAAACGGGCAGGTTTTCCTGTCCGCAGTTATTTTGCTGAGCAGCCGCGGGGCAAGTGTTCAACAACGACAAAAATTGGTCTGCTGGCCTGATGCGCTTTGGTAAGTGAACAGCGACGGGCGGTAGCGTACCTGAAATGATTGAAGAGAAACTCTCATGGAAAATCCCGCCATTTTGTTACGTCGTCTTCACCCAAACTGCGCCCGCGCAACAGAAGGTCTCTTCTGCCTGCCGCCGAACGCCGGGATAAGCCTGCTCTGCCAGCAGATATTACCGGCGGTAAGCCAGCTGCGCTTAAGCCCTGTGGCTGCAGGACAGTTGCCTCAGCGTCCTTCTCCGGGTCGGGACGATAAGAAAATGATTGCGATGACGTTTGAGAAAGAGGTGAGCGAATGAGTGATATCCCGGCACAGCAGTTCAGCCACAACCATCCTCTGTTA
>NZ_JACVUU010000037.1:0-56610 GCF_016516145.1 Klebsiella sp. S69
CGTTAACTTAAGATACAAAAGCTGTCCGGAGATGGCGGGTCAAGATCACTGAAGGATTGCTTGGTTGGTTGCATTATCGCCGGTATCATTCCAACCGCGTACTAAGTGTTGCAAGGCTCTCTTTGCATAATAGGTCCACATAATCATCAAATCGGGTACGCACCCTTGACGCTGAAATGACGTGGGCATTGAGGGCGAGCCATCTGAAGATAGGTAATGTTGAGTTTGTCCTCTGTAGAGAACTCCTGGCCCATATTGTTTAATAACTATTTTGAGTTCTTCGAGCGTCTTGCAATGACAATGTTCCATCCCACCTCTCCATTCCAACTTTAATAGTCGAATAAATGCTCTTGACTCAAATTTAGTGTGCCATTATGCCTATTCGTCTACCATCATCCCTTGATAGGTACAACCTCGTCGGATAGAAGCTTCTTGGATTGTAAATTTTGGACCCAACTCAATCTGTAGCGCATTTATTCTAAGACCAAAAAAATCAAAATGCTGTAGATCAGTTTTTAATTCTTCAATAAATACGGATTTATAAGCATTTGCATCAAACCCTTGGAATAACACTCCAGCATTATCCAATGCAGTAAAAACTCTAGAAACAGCAGAATTGAATATCGGCAACAAGTCCAAATACACTTGCTTTGTGGGGTATCGATCTACTTTCGTTTTTTCCCACACTTTTTCAAAGGCCAAGCCATTTTCCAGAGAGACGAATCTGGATAAAGCATTTGCTTTACCCATTGGGTTTAAGTAGTCCGATTCGCTGCGTGGATCTAAGCGACTATAAACATCTTCTAACTTTATCAAATGCATCATCAACGGAGGATTGCCACCTGTCGTTCGATGCCTAGCAATTAAATATTCAGCCCCAAGTAGACGCTCAGGTTTCCCATCCAACCAAATAGTCTGGAGAAGGCTATGGAATAGAGGATGATCACGGTGATGAAGAGCATTTCGAATTGAAATTAAGAGGCTAGTCTCAGGATGCTCATGGAAGTCAAATATCGCTTGTGATACATCATATAATGTATGAAAACCCTCAAGATTTTGCTCAAATGCTCGATCTAGGTTGTGGATAGCCTCTTCACGGTCGATTGCTACCAATTCTCGGTATCTTAAAAATGCTTCCCCATAGAGTCGCATATTGTTGGCAAAACGCCCAAGAGCATTAGTAATAATTGATACATCGCCCATATCAACCCTCAGCATCTTAGTATTTATAGACTCTTCTTGTGAGTCCTCGGTTGGATTGCATAATCATATAATGGCGTACTGAACATAGCTATCAATAGCGCTGGGAATGTCCGCTCCTGGCACAAAGCTGCCTGCCATGCCTGCTTAAAAAACAGGCTTGGCGTAGGATATTTTCCGTTTTCCCAGCGGACCCCAAGAACGCCGACGGCGAAGATCTGCGTAAGCCTGATTCGGTGAGGTGCACAAAGGGGGGCGCAATTCGTCCCAACACTCTCTACCCTTGAGCGTTTACAGCAAGGTTAAGGCTGCAAGACACCTATAAGAAACCCGCCACTACCGGCGATTTTTTTGTTATGGCCATACAGGAGAAGCCCATATCTATTATCTAGTTATAAACCCTTGCACCAGGCCCTGCGGAATCTGAGCATAGCAGGGTGAGCCGACAATCATCGCAGGGCCGGGGCCGAACCGTCCCATAGGTGTTTGGCAAAACGAGCCAACAACTACTGGCTGTAACGGCGAGTTGTTGATCGGAACATATTGCGGTGGTGGCATGTTGATAACTGGAGGCGGCATAGAAACAACCGGCTGCGGATTCTGAGGGAATCCTCTTGATTGCGCCCAGGCTGCATAACGATATTGTTTGTCATAAGCGGGTTGTTCTACTGTGCCATGGTCACGTATGTATGAAATGGCAAAGTCATGAGCACCCCATCTCGAATACTGATCAACATGAGTAAGTTCGTGTGCCCAAATCGCTGGATTATTAGCACTGGCAGTATCACGAAACACTATGACGTCTATGAGGGTCACAGCACTAACTTGCCCGGCTTGCTCAATAACACGCGACAGATTGAGGAAACCATTATCCTCGACCTTAAATCTCGCCTTATTCATTGAGTCTTCACTTGCATACCCGGTGAGCATTTGACGAATCATAGGAGGGATTGGAGCCGTCCCATTTATAGCCGTGTTTCGAGACTGAATAATCCATTGTTCCAAGGCAGGGGCACCAGCTTGTGAGACAAGTTCATTGAGGCTTGGGCCGACTATCGGCAATCCCCCGATAACCCCACCTCCGCATGTATCGCATAAATGTCCAATAGGCCCTAGATTTATATCCATACCGTTACTGTTCGAAGCAGAGATCATTAAGGCAGTAGTTAAAAGGCAAAGCCGGATGTTCTGGTACATAGCTTCATCTCCACAGAAAGCTACATAGTTAAAAAAGGTATTGTAAGAATAGTTGCTTGGGCAATATGTTTCTGAATGAAATTATATTATTTTAATATATTAGGCTCCGCAGCTAAGAGCGGTATGAAAGGTGCCTTTTGCCGGACTTGATCTTCCGACCTCTAGTGCGAGGTTGTTAGATATCAGGCTGTTTTGAACGAGGCGCTGACTTATACTCGTATGGCCATTGCGAAACTTGATTAAGGTAAGGAGAGCGCTCTTGTCATCTTGGGCTGATATAAGAATTGACGGGTATGTGATTGAAGAATTTACTCATTATGGCTGTCATTTTTGGTACTTCAAACACTCGGAGCGAGTAAGGGAAGTGGTCGAGAGAACTTCTGACGAGGACTCAGATGATGTACGTGATTTTATAGGATATAGAGCAAGCGCTAAAACGATACAAAAGCGGCTGGAACTGAACGGTTTCAACTACCTGACTCTGAAGGAAGACTTTAACGTCAGTCTCGATCGCTATATCGATCAGCTTGAGTATGGACTCAGATCAGTACAGGAAAGACTTTCTAAAAACATTGATGACGCCTTTTATCTTAATATGAGGGATATACAAAGCAATATTATTCAAGTAATTAAAGGAACGTCACTTGACGAATGGCTTCAATTGCTACCTGCGGCGCGTAAGGAAAAAATAAGACGGAAGCACGATAAACCGTATTCAGATGGTACTCCAGAATGGAGCAGCTGTGATAGCTCCCCAGCATTACTTAATGCAATGCTGAGTACTCCGTTAATATATTCTGATAGCTATTTGGCGGCTGACTTTAATTTTCCGGTATCAAATCCTGATTTCTTCTCTCTGGCGCTGCTTTTAACCGTGCCAGATGATGCAATTTGTGAGCTTGACCTGACCGAGCTTATTGTCGCTGAATATCTTGATGATTTTACTGATCTTGCTGAAATAGCTTTGTCCGAAACCTCTCCTTGCAAAGCCTGCCGCGAATCGCTTGCTGAGCTGTCGGAACTTGCTGGGGTAGAACCATCTAACTCCACGCTTCAAAGGATGTGTTATGCCAGCATGATTACGGCAATGGAAACCTATCTTGGTGACATTATTAAAAGAGAAATCATGACGCGCCCTGCCTTAATGGAGCGTTTTGTAACTACCTATGAAGAATATAGTGAGATGAAGTTTCCACTCAGCAATATTCTCTCTCAGCTTCGTAAGCTAGATAAACGAGTCCGTGACACCTTAGATGGAATTGCTTTTCACAATCTTGCTAAGGCTAAAGAAATATTCCGTAATGTATTGATAGTGGAGTTTGACAATAGCAGCTTTAGCAAGCTTTGTAAGGCCGTCGGTACACGAAATGATATTGTTCATCGAAATGGGAAGGACAAAAAAGGAAACATTGTCAGTCTTAGTATTGGCGATATTCAGGCGCTTAGAGGAGTGATTTTGCAGTTTATCAGCAATATTGATCAGCAAGTGCTTGATGGCCTAGCGGCAGCGTGCGCAGAAGATTAGTTGTTGACCGTCCGCTCTGGGTGAGGAGAGGAAATCACAGTCGTTGTCACAACAGTTGAGGGTCAACTTAAGTTGTGGTCTGTTACTCAACGGTGAGCAGGTCAAGTCTGTTTTTCAGTGTGACGACTCAACTAGATATCATCACGCACAGTCACTATCTCGTCTCATTTTTCTCATCAAAGGGAGAAAAAACTTTTAGGCACCCAAATAGGCACCAGCAAAAAGTCGAACTAGTAGTTACCAAAGTAAATTCAATGGATTAAAAAACCAATTCAGACTCCGCCAGCCCACCAAAATTCTCCATCGGTGATTACCAGAGTCATCCGATGAAGTCCTAAGAGCCCGCACGGCGCAAGCCCTGCGGGCTTTTTTGTGCCTGCAATTTGTCCCGCGAAGTCAGATGCCAACTAATTAAATCCGAACCTTTTAGGCACCTTGTCAGGCACCTCATAAAGCTTTAGTGTTTTTGTGGAACCTAAAACTAAGCCTGTACGTCAGCGAAAAAACACTTTTATTCAATGAGATAAAATCAGCCATTCTCATTAAAGCGCACTACGTTTTCCTGATGGGGATGGCCTTGAGCTAATCATCAAATCCAGCGGGTTTACGCTCTGGCCGTTCGCCACATTCGCTCTTTTATTTCGAAATCCTTACCAGTAACGCTGGTTGCATACTTCCCCGCTGTTCATCCTGCCTGTTTCCGCACCACAAGTGGCCGCGACACTCGTTACTGCAGCGGTTCAGCATGCTCCGGAACCGGAGACCACATTGATCCGCCCCTGATGAGAAGCCTGGTGGCGGCCTGCTTCTCAATCCTGTATTCGTCTACCTTCCGTTTCCAGATGAAAAGGGACGGCTTCACATTGCATTTATTGACGCAAATAAAAGACAATCATGAGTTGAGATTCGATTATGCTCTCTGGCACTCATCGGCATTGCACGGGCTTTATGTCGCAGGATGGCGAAAAAGACGTTACACGCCCCATTTTCACAGGATCAATTTTGAATATTTACTCAAAACGCTGCGTGATACGACCGTTTAACGCCGATGATATCGAGCCTTTTATGGCATATCGCAACGATGCCGAATGGATGCAGTACCAGGGGTTTAAGGGCCTGACAAAGGAAGCTTATGCCGAGGCGTTGCTGGGAAACGCTTCTCTTACACAGGGCATGCAGCTCGCGGCGATCGATACCGCGACCGGGACTTTGATTGGCGATCTCTACTTAAAACAAGAAAACGACATCATCTGGCTTGGCTACACCGTTAGCCCGCGGTATGCAGGTCAGGGTTACGCCCTTGAAACTGCGATGGCGGTCATTGACTGGTGTAAGCAGCAAGGTTTTTTAGCCGTAAAAGCCGGCGTTGTGGCAGATAATCTTCCCTCAATAAATTTACTGAACAAACTCGGATTTTCCTGTTCCTGCACGGAGGATGATGAGCAGATTTTTGTTTTAAACATACAACCCGCTCATTAATTCCCCCTACTTTCAGCTTGTCATACTCACATACCTCTATCCCGACAAAAATTTCTCTGATTAATCTGCTGTTACCTCGTTCACACCGCGGAAGGTCACATTCTACTTTCCGCGTCATTTGTTTTTAAAACAATTAGATAAATGGCTTACCGCCCCTTCATCCTGCTAGTTTTATGCCTGTGACGCACCCTGTGCGCAGTTCTATAAGAGAGATAACCATGAAACGAGCTGTGAACGCCCTACAAAACTTTGGAAAATCCCTCTATGGGCCGGTACTTATCTTGCCGATAGTGGGTCTGTTTATCGCTTTTGGCAACGTGTTGGGCAACGGCAACCTTGCGAAATATCTGCCCTTGCTCGGCCATCCTTTTATTCAGAATATCGGCCAGCTCATTGCTAAATCAGCGGTATCGGTACTGGTGAACCTGGCGCTGATCTTCGCCGTTGGGATCCCCGTAGGCCTGGCCGCCCGCGATAAAGGCTACGCGGCGCTCATTGGCCTGGTGACGTTTATCGTCTTTATCAACGCCATGAATATCACACTGCAGCTGCAGGGCCAGCTCGCGGCGCCGGAACAGATGAAAGCAGCCGGCCAGAGCATGGTGCTGGGCGGCCAGGTGCTTAAGATGGGGGTCTTCGCCGGGATCCTCACCGGCGCGCTTTCGGGCTACAGTCTTATATCGGTTACGGGTATGAATCTTACGTATTCGGCCTGCCACCCTGCGAATGCGCCAATCTGCCGGTGCCCGCTATCGACGATCAGGGAATGAGTTCAAAGGTAATTGAGATTAACGTATCAGCATTTATGTCAGCGGGCGTCGTGCTGTACAGCGAACCAGCCTGACCATATAGCGTGACCGCGCCGCCTTTTAAGCCCGCAGATAAAACTTTGGCCATCAGGGGATCGATTTGTTTGTCGTATATCATCCTGGAATTCATCGTATTGAGTATTGGGGTACCATCAAGCTTTTTCTCCAGTATATTCAGGGATAAGGACTCATTCTGCTTGTAAGGTTGCTTCCCTTGTTTATCAATCACGAAATAGACACCATTAGGCAAAACCTCATATTTTTTATTTTTAATTTTGGCCATGATTCTTTTTTCAATATCAACGTACTTAGATGACATTTGTTCATTAAGGGTGTTAACGATGGTTTCTATTTCACCTTCTTTGATTTTCAGCTTTTTATGGTAAGCATCGTTAAAGCCTGAAACCAGCGCCGAAGGCGACAGCTTCACATCATTGTCAGCCATTTTATTCACATCCGATAGCGCCTGAGTCAGATAGAAAACGCCGAGTGCGTAGGCATTTTTAATGCTTTTATCAGTAAGCTTTAACTCACTTTCCTTTATGGCCTGGCTATCAAGGGCAGACTGTAATTTCTGATTTTGATTGTTCAAAGCAGCAACTGACTCAGCATATTTTTTCTGCGCCGCTTCGGCTGCGGCGCTCAGCTCAGCATTTTTTTTGCTCAGCGCGTCGAGCGCGGATTTGTGCTGACTTTCGCCCTGGGTGTTCTGCTTTTGCAGCGCGGCGATCTGCGCCGACAGCGTGCGGGTGGTCTCATCCAGCTTTTTCTGCGCCGCTTCGGCAGCGGCGCTCAGCTCAGCATTCTTTTTGTTCAGCGCGTCGAGCGCGGATTTCTGCTGGCTTTCGCCCTGGGCGTTCTGCTTTTGCAGCGCGGCAATCTGCGCTGATAGTGTGCCAGTGGTCTCATCCAACTTTTTCTGCGCCATTGCGGCGGCAGCGCTCAGTTCAAGGTTCTTGCCCATCAGCGTGTCTATCGTTGATTTCTGAGCGTTCTCACTTTGCCCTTTCTGAGTTTTCAACGCGGCGATCTGCACCGACAGCGTGCGGGTCGTATCATCCAGCTTTTTCTGCGCCGCTTCGGCAGCGGAGTTCAGTTCAGCGTTCTTTTTGCGCAGTGCTTCAAGAGTACTCTTATGCCCGTTTTCGTCCTGTGCACGCTGCGCCTTTAACGCCGCAATCTGCGCCGACAGCGTGCGGGTGGTCTCATCCAGCTTTTGCTGCGCCGCTTCGGCAGTGGCGGCCAGTTCGACGTTCTTTTTAGTCAGCGCGCTCACCGCGGCAGGATCGCCACTCTCTTTCTGTACACCCTGGCTACTCTGTGCCTTCAGCGCGGCGATTTGCGCCGACAGTTCGCGCGTTGTTTCAGCGAGTTTTTTCTCCGCCGCTTTGGCTGCCGCGCTCAGCTCCGCATTCTGTTTGCGCAGAGCGTTAATCGTACTTTGCGTTTGATTGCTCTGATTTATTCTTTTGCTGACGCCATCCTGCTTCGGCGGCATTTTTTTATCACGGCTCTCGTTATTCAGATTAGACGAGGCCGACTCCGCGCTAGCGGCGCCTGAGGCCGGCGGATTCTTAATTTCAAGTTTCTTGATATTATCAAGGAAGTCTCCCCCCTCGGAACGAGCAGGGAGCATGACAAAAAGGGTAGAGAGAGCAAATACAATCGCAAGACCTCTGAGATCGTATAATTTCAGTTTCCCCTTAAGGCTCATCATCTGGTCAGCCCATCTTTAAGATCGGCTTTCCGGGCGCGGGTTTCGAACTCTTTGATTAATTTCTGAGAAATACTATTACACTTATCATTTATCTTATATTCAAAAAGCGGGGTAATGGTTGATTTTACGCTGGCTGAGGTTTGCCCAGAAACAGAGGCATAAAACTTAGCGTCGTTAATTAAGCCATAGAGTTCACTTGAATCTTTCTGGAACTTGTTATCCAGCTTAACTAAAGCATCCGCATCCTGGATACACTGCTGTAAAGCAGGAACTTGTGCAGGCTGTTCGGTTTGACTCACATCTTTCTTTATTAGTGCGCTATCTGTTTTTTTAATATTAGTACACCCCTGCAATACACCCACAGAAATACACACCAATGCCAATAAGCTATTTCTTATCATTTTCCCATCCATTAGAAAAATAGTGCACAAAAAAATATATTTCTCGATTCCAGCAGAAAAAAAATTAACAAACAACGTTACAGGTTGGATTTACTCGTAATTCAGAAAAAACACATAAAAAGGTTATTTTTTGACCAATTACAGAGTGGGAATTATCCTGGAACCAGGCGATATTTTTATCTGATTTTTTTCTTAATAACATATAGTTAATGATGTGCCGTCTGCTATATGCCTGATATTAAGCGGTCTATTTCCCAATAAAATCAGGCATAAGCTGTTTCTCATTCATTACTAAACTCATGCACTCCACTTCGGCCTGGCTACGGTATTCTTCTTCAGAAGATTGCGAAACTCCTTGAGATAAGGTTCATTGCTGCGCCCGCGCTTGCAGATCGCCGAGAAGGGAGATTGAAAGCCAAACTCATTGGGTAGCAGCACGCGCAGGCGATTCTCTTTAATCCACGGCCAGGCGTAGTGTTCTGGAAGATAGCCGATGTATTTCCCGGACAGGATCAACAGCAGCTGCGCATCGACGGTTTCAACCGTGGCGCTGCCCTTGCTGAACCCGCGCCGCCGCAGATCGCTGGTATTCCAGTAGCTGCGCGTCACCAGTGGACACTGGCTGATGAGATCTTTATCGAGCTGGCGACTAAAGAACATCGGATGCAGGTCGCTGCAGTAGAGCCAGTGCTGCTCGCGGTAGAGCGGTTCGCTGATGATGTTATGCACCCGCGAATTGTAGCTACCGATGGCGAGATCGATATGGTTATTCAGTACGCCGTTCAGCTGTTCCGCCGGGGTGCGAATAATCAGCTTGATGTGTACGTTAGGAAACTTATCGCTAAAACTGCGCAGCACCACCGGCAGCGACAGCGCGGTTTCCGTTTCGATGGAGTCAAGCGTTGAGATGCAAATCGTGCCGCTATGCTCGCCTTTCAGCAGCGCCGACTGGCGCTCCAGCTCGTTCAGTTCGCTCAGCACGCGGATCGCCTGCTGTAAAAAATGCTGCCCTTTCTCCGTTAACGCAAAGCCGCCGCGTCCGCGCTGGCACAGGCTAAAGCCCAGCTGGCCCTCCAGCTGCGACATCGCGTTGCTGATCGCGGAAACGGAAATCCCCAGCTCCTGCTGGGCCCGGCCATAGCTCTCAAGGCGGGCCACCGCCTCAAAAACCTGGAGCTGTCGAATGTTTAGCGTCGCGTCGTTAAGCATGGCGTTTAGTTCACTGATAAATGAACTAAGTATTTGCGGCGGACGATTTAAAGTCCAGCACATCTTGCGCACTATCCCTGCTGTTGAGTTTTGAATATCAGATTCAGGAGCAGAAATGGATAACGTCTTTCATCAACCGCAGGGTGGCAATGAGATGCCGCGTTTTGGCGGCCGCGCCACGATGATGCGCCTGCCATTTATTGAGGATTTACAGGAGCTTGATGCCGCATTTGTCGGCATCCCTCTGGATATCGGGACCTCGCAGCGTTCCGGAACGCGCTACGGACCGCGCTATATTCGTACCGAATCGGTGATGATTCGCCCGTACAACATGGCTACCGGCGCCGCGCCTTTTGATTCACTGTCGGTGGCGGATATCGGCGACGTACCGATTAACACCTATAGCCTGCTCAAATCGGTGCAGATTATCGAGGATTACTACACCAGTTTGAATAGTTTTTCGCTCATCCCCCTGACGCTCGGAGGCGATCACACCATTACCCTGCCGATTCTGCGCGCGTTAACCAAAAAGCACGGTCCGGTAGGTCTGATTCACGTCGACGCCCACACCGATACCAACGATGAGATGTTCGGCGAAAAGATTGCCCACGGCACCACCTTCCGCCGCGCCGTCGAAGAGGGGCTGCTGGATCTTAAACGCGTCGTCCAGATTGGCCAGCGCGCGCAGGGCTACGCCGCCGGCGACTTCCAGTGGGGCGTCGATCGGGGCTTTCGTCTGGTTCAGGCGGAGCAGTGCTGGCACAAATCCCTGGCCCCGCTGATGGCCGAAGTGCGTCAACAAATGGGAGATGGCCCGGTTTATCTCAGTTTTGATATCGATAGCCTCGATCCGATCTGGGCCCCCGGCACCGGAACCCCGGAAGTAGGCGGCCTGACGTCAATACAGGCGCTGGAAATTGTGCGCGGCTGCCGCGGTCTGAACCTGATTGGCTGCGACCTGGTCGAGGTCTCGCCCCCCTATGACGTCAGCGGCAACACGTCCCAGCTGGCCGCCAACCTGCTATATGAAATGCTCTGCGTTCTCCCGGGCGTGAAATATCCATAGAGGAAAAACCATGCAGCTTAACGTCTTTCGCACGCTGTGGGGCGTCACCACCCCGTGGCAGCAAACGGTTAGCGAACTCCAGAGCGTCGGCTGCTGCGGCATCGAAGCGCGAGTGCCGCTGACGACAGAAGAGCAGCGAACGCTGGCCCGGCGCCTCGAAGCGTCCGCGCTTCAGTATATCGCCATTGTCTTCAGCGGCGGCGGCGTCATTCCGGCCCAGGCCGAGACGCCCGCGCAGCATCTGGAGCGCTTAAAAGAACGTTTTGCGGCGGCAAAAGCGCTTAATCCGCGCTTCGTCAATCTACTGGCCGGTAACGACCGCTGGCCGCTGGCGCAGCAGGTGGATTTTCTCGGCAGAGCGCATGAACTGGCCGCCGAGTATGAGCTGCTCTGTAGCTTTGAAACCCATCGCGCCACCTCGCTGTATAGCCCGTGGCTGACGCTGGAGATTATTCAACAGCTGCCGCAGCTGCGCTTTACCGCCGATATCAGCCACTGGATCGTGGTCAGCGAACGCCTGCTGGATGACCCTTACGATGACTTCAGCGCCTTTATCGAACGGGTCCACCATATTCAGGCCCGCGCCGGATACGACCAGGGGCCGCAAGTGCCACACCCGGCCGCGCCGGAATATCAGGCGGCCCTGCGGTTTCAACAGCGCTTCTGGGAGCAAATCTGGCAATCGCAGCGCCGGCGCGGCTACCAGCACACCACGCTGACCCCGGAGTTTGGTCCCGATGGCTATCTGCATCACCTGCCGTTTACCAACGTTCCGGTCGCCGATCTCTGGTCGCTGAACGCCTGGATGGCCCGGCGTGAACAGCAACATTTTGTCGAATTCACCTCGCTAACTGCATAAGGAACGGAAGAGATGACCGCTGCAAAAAGTTCTTTTACTGAATTACCGACCATCGACATCAGCGACCTGACCTGCGCCGATCTCACCCGACGACAGGCGGTGGCCGACGCCATCGGTCAGGCGGCCCGCGAGGTCGGCTTTTTCTACATCACCGGACACGGCATTGCGCCCGAGCTGATTGCCGGCATCCGCGCGGCGGCGAAAGAGATTTTTGCCCTGCCGATGGAGCGCAAGATGGCGTACTACATCGGACAGTCGAAAAGCCATAAGGGCTACGTTCCCGAAGGCGAAGAGATTTACGGCTCCGGCAAGCCGGATCGCAAAGAGGCGTTTGATATCGGCTTCCAGGCCGCCGACGACCACCCGTTGGTCGTGGCTAACACGCCGCTGATTGGCGCCAACGAATGGCCGGATATACCCGAATTTCAATCCCGGGTACTGGCCTGGTATGACGCGGTCTTCTCCCTTGGACATCGCCTGTTTGACGCCTTTGCTCTGGCGCTTGGCCTGCCGGAAGGTTATTTCAGGTCGATGGTCACCTGCCCACCGTCAAAGCTGCGCCTGATCCACTACCCCTTTGACGCCAGCGCCGAAGATGTTCCCGGTATTGGTGCACATACCGACTATGAGTGCTTCACTCTGCTGCTCGCCGACCAGCCGGGCCTTGAAGTGTTGAACGAAGATAGCGCCTGGATCGACGCCCCACCGCTGAAGAACGCGACCGGAGAAGAGGCTTTCGTGATTAATATCGGCGACATGCTGGAAGTGCTGAGCGCTGGCACATTTGTTGCAACAGCACACCGCGTACGTAAGGTGCCGCAGGAACGTTACTCCTTCCCGCTGTTTTTCGCCTGCGACTACCACACGCTGATCCGCCCCCTGCCGGGCTTCCTTAAGGCGGGCGAAGCCAGCGAGTATCAAGAACTGAGCATTGGTGAACATATGTGGAGCCAGGCGTTACAGACCTATCGCTACCTGCGCGAGAAAGTCACCCGCGGCGAGCTCCAGCTCCCCGAACGCGCCCGCGGCACCAACACCTTTGGCCATCTGAAAAAACAAGCCCAGCAAAAAACCGTTAATAACCCGTGAGGATAAATGATGAAAAGAACGCTAAAAAAACTCTCGCGCCGTGTGGCTTTGACCATCGCCGTCACCGCTTGTTTTTCACCGCTGACTCAGGCCGCAGAGCTGCTGACCGAGGGCGTATTTAAGGTCGGGATGGAGGTGACCTATCCGCCGTTTGAGTCCTACGACAGCAATAATAATATCGTCGGCATCGACCCGGAATTTGCAGCGCTGATCGCCGAACAGCTGAAAGCCAAACCGCAGCTTATCGACACGAAATTCACCAGCCTGATTTTAGGTATCGGTAAAAAATACGATGCGGTGATTTCCGGAATGTACGTGACTCCCGAACGTCAGAAGCAGGCGGATGCGATTCCTTACGCCCTGTCCGGCGCATCCATTATTGCCCTGAAAAACAGCACCATTCAGCCCAAAACCGAAGATGAGCTGTGCGGCGTGAAGGTCGGTCTGCAGGCGGGTACCGCCTGGGTTTCCAGTCTCAAAAAACACTCCGACGAGTACTGCCTGAAAAAGGGTAAACCGGCGATTAGCGTTCAGGAGTTCCCCACCGCGCCGGAAGCCTCCCAGGCCCTGCTGTCGAAAAATATCAACGCCCAGTTAGAAATCGCCCCGGCGGCGCAAATTATCGTCGAGAAAAGCCGCGGCCGCCTGGCCATTAGCTCAAATCGTCTGGTCTATCCGCTGCCGCTGGGGATCTACGTCGCCAAAGGCAATACCGAGCTGGCCGAGGCCATTAAATCAACGTTAGCCACCCTTAAAGCCAACGGCAAATATGACGCCATCATCAAGAAATACAGCTTAGAAAGCATCAATTAATACAATAATTAAACGGGAGTCGCTATGGAGTTCGATTGGGGATATTTTTTCTCATTATTTAGCGTTGGGGCATTCTGGCAGGCGTGCATTACCGTCATTGTCGTCAGTTCATTGTCCTGGTTTATTGGCCTGATATTAGGTTTTCTTTTAGCCTGCGCTAAGCTCTCCGGCCCGCGCTGGCTGAAGGTTCCCGTCGAACTCTATATTTGGTTTTTTCGCAGCGTACCGCTGATGGTGCTGCTGGTCTTTGTCTATAACCTGCCGCAGCTGTTTCCGGCCACCCAGCCGCTGCTCGGCATTCCGTTTATCGCCGGGCTGGTATCGATGACGGTGACCGAAGCGGCTTATATGGCGGAAATCCATCGCGGCGGCCTGCTTTCGGTCGCTAAAGGGCAAAGCGAAGCCGGGCATGCCTTAAGCTTTAGCTTTATCGGAATTCAGCGCTTAATTATTATTCCGCAGGCGTTTCGTATCTCCCTGCCCACGCTGATCAACGAATATATCACTATCATTAAGCTCAGCTCGATTCTGTCGGTTATTTCGCTGCCGGAACTGCTGCTGACCGGCCAGCGCCTGTACGCGCAGAATTTTCTCGTAATGGAGACGCTGCTGGCGGTCGCGGTCTATTACGTCATGGTGGTCACGGCCTTTACCTGGCTCTTCCGGGCGCTGGAAAACCTGCTGGATATTCAGCGCAAACGTCCGCAAACGCTCAATGAAACGGAATGCGAAACCCTGCGTCAAAACCTGAAGCCGCCGGTGCAGACAACAAAAACGCAGTCCGCCCGCGGCAACCCGCCGGCGCTCGATTTGCAGGGCATCGAAAAATCCTGGGGCCAGCACCACGTCCTGAAGGGGATTGACCTGAAAGTAGAAAACGGCGAGGTGATCAGCATCATCGGCCCGTCCGGCTCCGGCAAAACCACCCTGATCCGTACCATCAACGCTCTGGAAAGCATTGATGGCGGCGAGATCATTCTTTACGGCGAGGATTATCTGAAGGGCGCCTCCATTATCGATAAACAGCAAATGCGCGCGGGCGTGCGCCGCATCGGCATGGTCTTTCAGGGCTTCAACCTCTTTCCTCACCGTACGGTGCTGGATAACGTGATGCTCGCCCCGCTCTATCACAAGCTCCTTGACCGCCCCGCCGCCAGAGAGCAGGCGCTCTGGCTGCTGGATCGCGTCGGTCTGCTGGCGCACGCCGAAAAATACCCGTACCAGCTCTCCGGCGGTCAGCAGCAGCGCGTGGCCATCGCCCGCGCCCTGGCGCTGAAACCGGACATCATGCTGTTTGATGAACCCACCTCGGCGCTGGACCCGGAGCTGGTTGGCGAAGTACTCAAGGTCATTCAGTCCCTCGCCCGTGAAGGCATGACGATGCTGATCGTGACCCACGAGATGGACTTCGCCTTATCGATTTCTGATCGGGTGGTGATGATGGAAAACGGCGTCGTGCAGAGCGATGTGCCGCCGCAGCGTATTCGCAGCGATGCCGCCGAACCGTCCCTGGCCCGCATTCGTGAATTTATGGGAGTGTAATAAATGACAACTGAACTGGAATTACGCCAGCAGCTGGCGGGCGCCTATCGTCTGGCGGCGCTGTTCGGCTGGGAAGACACGCTCTATACCCACTTCTCCGTTCGCCTGCCCGGCGACGGCGAGCCGCGATTTTTGATTAACCCCTTCGGCATGATGTTTGATGAAGTGACCGCCAGCAACTTAATCGTGGTCGACATGCAGGGCAAGGTCGTCGAAGGCAGCGCGCCGGCAAACTCGGCGGGCTTTACAATCCACAGCGCGGTCCATATGGCTCGCGAAGACGCCCACTGCGTGATCCACACCCACACGCTGCCGGGGATGGCAGTCGCCGCCTGTGCGGAAGGGCTGCTGCAGCTCAACCAGATCAGCACCGAGTTTTATCAACGCGTCGGTTATCATCCTTATGAAGGCGTGGCCTTCGATCTCGATGAACGCGTGAGGATCCAGCGCTCGCTCGGCGAGAATATCGCCCTGATCCTGCAAAGCCACGGCCTGCTGTCGGTCGGCCGCACCGTCGCCGACGCGTTTTACATCATGTATTACCTGAACCGCGCCTGTGAAATCCAGATGGCCGCCGCGCAGCTGGCTTCGCTCGGCTCCATTCATACGATCCCCGATCGCCTGAGCCAGCACGCCTGCGAGCAGCTGATGGGAGTCGAACATGAACGCCAGCTGGTGTGGCAGGCGTGGCTGCGTCGCCTCGACCGTCTTGATACTTCTTATAAGAGTTAACGCCTATGACTCCGTTCACTATCGTCGTGGATTGTAACGATCCTCAATATGCCCAGGAGATTTGCGCCGCTTTCGCGCCATTTCCGCAGGCAAAAGCGGTCCTGCCTGACCACCCCGCCGCTCGCGAGGCGCAATACGCCTGCTGCTGGTTTCCCGATCCGCAGATCCTGGCGCGATCGCCGCAGCTAAAGCTGATCCAGGCAGCGTCCGCCGGCGTCGATCATCTCCCGGCCAGCATTTTCGCCAGCGATGTTCCGCTCTGCCGGGTGGTTGACGATGATTTTCGCCACGGCATGTTTGAATACGCGCTGTGGGGCGTGCTGTGGTTTCAGCGCCGCTTTGACCGGGCGCTGGCTCACCAGCGCAAGCGCATCTGGAAGATGTATCCGCAGCGCGCGGCGGCCGATTATCACGTTGGCGTCATGGGCCTCGGTGAAATTGGCGGCTATATCGCCTCGCAGCTCGCCGGGATGGGGTATCGGGTTTCCGGCTGGGCGCGTAGCGAGAAATCCTTTGCCGGCGTGCGCTGCTTTCACGGCGACGCGCAGGCCGGTGAATTTCTTGGTCAGCTGGATGTGCTTATCAACGTCCTGCCGTTAACCGAGCAGACGCGAGGTATCCTCGCCCACCCTTTACTGGATCGTCTCCCCAACGGCGCGGCGTTGATAAACTGCGGCCGCGGCGAGCATATGGTGAACCAGGACGTGATCCGGGCGCTGGATAGCGGCAAGTTATCCGGCGCGGTGCTCGACGTCTTCCCCGTCGAGCCTCTTCCCCAGGAAGACCCGCTGTGGCAACACCCGCAGGTAGCAATTACGCCGCATATGGCCTCCATCGCCCAGACGGAGGCGATCGCCCGCCAGCTGCTGGACAACATCCAGCGGCTACATCGGGCGCTGCCGCTGAAAAACCGGGTGAACAAACAGAGTGGTTATTAAGCCCGAAAACGTCAAAAGCATAATATCCGCTGCTACGCTTAATGGTCTGTCCAATAAAAAATAAGGCTGGCAGCATGAATATTGATCTATCGGGGAAAGTTGCACTGGTTACTGCCTCCACCGGCGGCATTGGTTTCGCCATCGCCAAAGGTCTGGCAGCAAGCGGCGCGGAAGCGATCGTGAATGGCCGCAGCGAGCGTAGCGTGAATGCGGCCATTGCCCGCCTGCAGAGCGAGGTTCCCGGCGCGAAGACCCGACCGGCGATAGCCGATCTGAGCGACGCAGAAGGCGTGAATCAGCTGATACAAGCAGTAAACGGCATCGACATACTGGTGAATAATGCGGGTATTTACGGCCCGCAGGATTTCTATGCCACCGACGATGCAACCTGGGAAAGATACTGGCAAACCAACGTGATGTCCGGGGTTCGTCTTTCCCGCGCGCTGCTACCGGCCATGGTACAGAAAGGCTGGGGTCGGGTGGTTTTTATCGCTTCGGAATCGGCACGCAACATCCCGGCGGATATGATTCACTACGGGGTCACTAAAACCGCTCAGCTATCGCTGGCCCGCGGGCTGGCGAAATATGTTGCCGGCAGCGGCGTCACCGTGAACAGCGTCCTGCCGGGACCGACCCTCTCGGATGGCTTTGCCGAGATGATGAAAGATGAAGTCGCTAAAACCGGTAAATCGCTGGAGCAATTGGCCAAAGAGTTTGTGATGGCAAACCGCCCCAGTTCGGTGATTCAGCGCGCGGCCACGGTAGAAGAGGTCGCCAGTATGGTGGTTTACGTCTGTTCGACTCAGGCTTCGGCGACGTCAGGCGCGGCGCTGCGCGTGGATGGCGGCGTAGTGGATGATATCGTCTGACGCGCTGTGCGCGGATAACAAAACGTTCAGCGCGCAGGCGTTTATCTTGAGCAAAGTTAGCGCCTGCGCGCTGCCCTTTCGCCGACCAGCAGCAGCGCCAGCGCAACCACAACCGGGACCAGCGATCCCCACAATACGGCGTTCCAGCCGAAGAGGTTCATCAACGCGCCCGAGGAAAATGAGCCAATCATCATGACGCCGAAAACGATAAAATCGTTCAGCGATTGCACCTGGTTTTTCTCTTCCGGTCGGTGGAAATCCATAATCTGCGTCGACGCGCCGGTAAAACCAAAATTCCAGCCGATGCCCAGCAGGATCAGCAACAGCCAGTAGTGCATAACATCAATACCGGCCAGGCCAACCATCACCGAGAGCGCCAGCAGAATCAACCCGGCAGCGTTAATACGCCGGGCGCCGAAACGAGCGATCAATTTGCCGGTGAAAAATCCGGGGCCGTACATGGCGATTACGTGCCACTGGATACCCAGATTCGACGCCTGCTGCGACAGGCCGTGCATATGCATGGAAAGCGGTGCGGCGGTCATCAGGAAGTTCATTACCATGTAGGCGATTGCGCCGCTAAATACCGTTCGGGAAAACCCGGGCTGGCGCACAATTTCGCCCAGCGGACGCCCGCCGGACTTCGCCTGCGCCGCCGGTTCGGCGGTTTTTACTCCCAGTAATACCCACGCCGATACCGCTGCCACCAGCCCCTGAGCAATAAAGGTCATGGCAAAGGTGTGCGGCGGCCAAAGATTCATGGTGCCGGTCACCAGCATCGGACCGATGACCCCTGCCGCCACTCCGCCCCCCATCACCAGGGAGAGCGCACGCGCGCGCCGTTCGCCGCTGACGCCGTCAGTAGCGGCAAAGCGAAAGGAAACCGCCACCGCCGCATAGGCGCCGCCGAAAAAGGCCGCGATGCAGAATAGCCAGAACGAACTCATGACCACCGCCGTCGCCGCCAGCAGCCCCGTCAACATACCGGCCCCGGTCCCGACCATAAACACCGTTTTGCGTCCGCGCCTTCTGGCCAGCGCGCCAAACGGCAAAATACAGGCCGCCATGCCCAGCACAAAAATGGTAATCGGCAGCGTGGCCAGGGTTGGAGAGGGCGCGATGGCGTTGCCAACAATCGCCCCGGTAGCGTAGAACACCACCGAGTTTGCCCCTGCCAGCGCCTGCGCCGTCGCCAGGCGAACAATATTCTGGTTTTGCTGCCTGACGGGCAACGTCATTTCAGCGCTCATAGATTCTCATTATCCTGAATTCATTTTTCGTTATGCCAACGCCCAGGATGACATAATGAACGTAATCAGGCATTTCGACCAGCCATCACGCCGCCATCAATATCCCATACCGCGCCGGTCACCCAGCGGGTGCTATCGCTAAGCAGAAACGCTACGGTTTGCGCGATATCGTCAGGCGTACCGACGCGGCCAATAGGATGGAAGCCGTCGAAGCTATTCATCACATCCTTCACAGCATCTTCAGGTAGAAAGGCTTCATATATCGGTGTATGCACTACCGCCGGAGATACCGCATTGACGCGAATCCCGCTGCTGCCCAGCTCAATTGCCAGATTTTTGGTCAACGCATGCAGACCTGCTTTTGCCATTGAGTAGGCTGACGACGGCGTTGCGCCAATCGCCTGCTGCGCCCACATCGATCCAATATTCACAATTGAGCCTTTGATATTATTGGCCAGCATATTGCGCACCACGTCGCGGGTGATAAAAAAGGTCGCGCGGTTGAGATTCATATACCGATCGTAATCGGCCATTTCATGTTCGATGAACGGCTTCGGGAAGAAGACGCCAGCGGCGTTAACCAGCAGGCTGATATCCTGATGTTTCGCGTTGATGCTCTCCATAACCCGCGCCATACCCGCTTCGCTCATCAGGTCAGCGACGATGATCTCCACGTTACCCTCAGCCGCCAGCGCCTGACGGGCCTGCTCAGCCTTCTGCTGGCGATTGCCCACCAGCACGACCTGACCGCCCTGTTCAACAACCCGTCTGGCCGTTGCCAGCCCCATACCGCTGGTTCCGCCAACCACTAACAATTTTTTACCGGCAAACACTGTGTTCATCATTAACCTCTTTATGCTTGATTTGGATGGCCTAAGCATGCCTTTGCAGAGCCGCGCTGACGAATGAGAAGAAATCGCGTCACAATAAAGAAAATCTATCTTGATGGATTATACTCATGCCAAAATTCATTGATGGATATTCAGCATGCGCTCGCTTAACCGACTGAAATGGCTTCACGCTTTTGAAGCCGCCGCCCGCCACGGCAGCTTTACCGGCGCGGCCCGAGAGCTGGGCGTGACGCCTGCCGCCGTCGGGCAACTGGTCAGGGCGCTGGAGGATTGGGTTGGCCATCCGCTGCTGCACCGCACCCGCAGCGGTAAAGAGCGTCTCACTCTGGTGAACGAGGCGCAGGAGGCGCTGCAGGATATTACTCAGGGGCTGGATAAGCTGGAAAGCGGGCTGAATAAACTTCGCGGTCGCCGGGCGCGTTCCGTGGTAGTGATCACCGCCTCACAGGTGCTGATGATGAACTGGCTGATGGAGCGGTTAAACCGCTTTTCCGAAGCCTATGAAAACATCGACCTGCGCCTCAACGTTACGGAAAAGCTGATGGATGTTGCCCACGGCGAAGCGGATTTAGGCATCCGCTGCGGTCGCGGCGACTGGCCCGGTGTGGATAAAACCTGGCTAATGGATGAAGAAGCGGTGCTGGTGTGCAGCCCGCTGATCGTTCCAGCGGGCAAATCCGCCTGCGGCGACTGGCTGGCACAGCAAAAGCTGATCCACGATGATACGCCGCACCCGGGAGCCCGTTTTCCTTCCTGGGAGGAGGTTCTGCAGGCCGCTCAGGCCCCAGCGGCGCGCGATAGCGGGCTGCATATCAACTCAACGTCGGCGGTCATTCTGGCCGCGCTCAGCGGGCGCGGCGTCGCCATTGTCCGCCGGGCGCTGGTAAAACAGCTTCTCGCCACCGGTCAGCTCGTTCAGCTACATCCGGCCTACCGCTGGCCGCTCAGCTGGTCCTACTATATCGTGACGCCCCGACATGCGGCCATGCGCCCGGAAGTGAAGGTATTTCATGACTGGCTGCTTCACGATGTGCTGGCGGAGAGCGGGAACGCTGATTTTCTGCCGCTGGCTCCGCCATAGAAAACCTTTGTTGTTTTATGGGTTGATCTGGTCATGGATGCGCCACTTCTGTTTGAGCACATTTTTGTCCTGGCTATCCAGCCACTGATTTACCTTTTCCAGCAGCTGCGGGTTATCTTTATTCATCATATAGACTTTGAAGCTGGCGGTGCCCGGGAAGGGTTGCTCATTGGCCACGCAAAACACGCCCGGTTCGTTGCTTTGGTAATACACGCCTTCGATCAGGTCGGTTACCATCATATCCGCCGTTTTCTGCCGCAGCGCTTCAAGGTTATCCACGTTATTTTTCACCCGAATAATCTGTGCCTGCTTGAGATGTTCATCCACAAAGCTTTGATTGGTGCCGCCCGGGTTCACTACCACCTTCACGTTTGGCTGGTCGATTTTTTCCAGGCTGCCGAGAGCGGGCGCCGCCGCGCAGTTAGCCAGCGCAATTTTGCCGTTCGGCACGACCGGCTGGCTTAAGGCAAATTCCTTCGCCCGGGCCGCAGTTTCCGTCACCCCGCCCATAGCAATATCAAACTTATCCGCTTTCAGGTCCGCAGAGAGCGTTGGCCAGCTGGTCGGCACAAAGCTTACCTTTAGCCCAAGCCGCTTGCCGAGATCCTTCGCCATATCAACATCGTATCCCAGCAGTTCTCCGGCTTTATTATGAAACGCCAGCGGCGCGTAATCTCCCGGTACGCCGACTTTAAGTTCGCCGCTTTGTTGAATGCTGTTCATGTCGCGCGCCTGGGCGCCGAAGGCGACAGCAGCGATGACGAAAGCAATACCTGACTTCAACTTCATCTTTATATCCTTGTTCAAATGTGAACCGTTTTATGATTATCCTGCGCTGCGCAGCGGATTCTGTTTATCGTTCATAAAATCTTTAATCATGGATGCCGTCAATACCGGCGGCGAAAAACGCGAGATCGTTCCGTCGGCCGCTTGCCCGGCGAGCTGCTCGCAAAAGCGCTCAACCTGATTAACCGGACAGCCGGCAATATCCTGGGCGGAAAAACGCCACCACCGTAGCGCCAGCAGCTGCTCGATAATCGCCTCGCTAAAGCGCATGCGGATAACTTTCGCCGGGTTACCGCCGACTATGGCGTAAGGCGCGACATCTTTGACCACCAGCGCGTTGGCGGCGACAACTGCGCCATCGCCAATAGTGATGCCCTGCGCCAGAGTGACGTTCTGGCCAATCCAGACATCGTTGCCGATGGTTATCGGTCGGGGAGTTTTTTCAAAAGGGTAAAACTGGTTGGGCCTGCCGCTATCGGCAGCCAGCGTCGCCATCACGCCGGAGTGATGGGCATAAAAAACCGGGCTGGCGCTGGCCCACTCCAGGGGATGCCGATCGCCAAGTACCTGTAACCGGTCGGCAATCGATGTGTAGCGCCCCACTTTAATCAGCGCCGGCAGCAGGGTTCGCGTATAGCTAAAAGCGCCCAATGAGGCCAGCCGTTCGCCGCAGCGCCCCCAGTAGGTGGTATACGCCTCGGTGGTTAAATTTTCCGGTATCTCGATCGGCAGATCGTCACGGTAAAAGGCGTGGGCGCAGACCAGCTTCTGCCCGCCGACAAAAATTCGCTGCGCCTGCAACAGGGGTCTAAGCTCCCCAAAGGTGATTTTCATGATCGATTTCCCGCACCAAAGTATTCCCGGTCAGCCGCTTCATCTCTCGATCATTGATAGCGTACCGATCCGCTCGCCGCGCGAAAAATCACTATGACATCTCTTTTTTGTGAGCTACAACGCGAAAGCGTTGGGCCGTTATCGCCTGCGATCGTCAGTTATACTCCAGCGCAAAGGTCACCATGCTATTGGCGGTGCCGGCGGTCACCGCATCATCGGTCTGGACGTACTGGGCGTTGAAGTTGATATTCTCCGCGCTGCCGGCGCTGCTGGCGTTAATCCGCTTTAGCACCGGGAGATTGCTGGCCTCGTTGATTTTGACGCTGGTCCCTGCCGCAGGCGCCGGGGCGCTGTTATTGCCGTACGTGAGCCTGACGCCCACCCCGCTCGCAGAGGCGTTGGCTTTGCTTAACGCGAGGGTATCCGTACCGCCGCCTGGTGAGGTGACGCCAAAAAAGCCGATGCGGATATCGGTTGGCGTGGAACAAAAGACCGGTATGGAGAAGCTTTTCGCGCTGCCGCCGGTGGTGCTTTTGCCCTTGAACTCCGCTTTATTCACCGTCCCCAGGCTAACGTGAATATTCGTGGTTGAAACCTGACAGCTGCCGCTGCTGCCGATGTCGACGTTCAGCGCCGCCATATCGAGCGTGACCGGCGAGCTGGCGACAAAACCGGCGCGGCTGTCGGCCTGCTGCTGGATCGTCAGTTCGCCAATCTGCGGCTGCGCCGGAACGTTAGCGTGGTTACCGCTGACCAGGGCGACGTCCCCGGTCTTATAAAACGTCACAAAGACTTTCACCACAATCTGCTGCTGGTTCAGCAGGTTAGCCATCTCCTGGCTGTCACACACCGTCACGGATTCCGCATTATCAGCCGCGTGGCTGCCATCAATAAAGCGAACCGCGCCGCCGCCGCACTGGAAGCCCAGTGAGTATCCGATACCCTCCAGCGCCGAGGGGAACACGTGCTGACCGCCGATGGAAAGCGGCGATGAGGCCGTTTTTAGCTGCCGATAAACCAGACGCTTTGCCGCCGCTTTCGGCACCTGAAGATCGCAGGAGAAATGAATCCCGCTGCCGTTATCCGCCATCACGCCGGTCATCTGCGTATTCAGCGGCAGCGTGGGCAGGTACTTGATATTCTGGACGTTAACGGTCATCTGGCCGATATCCCCTTTGCAGGTTTCCGCCCAGCCGCTGTGGCTATAGATGCCCGCTATCAGCAGGAATAAAAACGATACTATGCGCAAAATCACCTCTGTGCAGACCTACTGGCAGAAGCCAGAGACGGTTTTAACCGGACTCTGCCTCTGCTGTACGGTATCGGTAAGATGGAAATGCAGCACGCATCTCCGTGAGATGTTGTCGGCATTCCAGGCAACATCCAGCGTCCCTTCCTGCGGAATGCCGCTCAGATAGACCTGCCCGCCATCGGCCACCATGCCGCCCGGGGCCCCGCCAGGATCGTCTTCAGCTTTCCGCAAGCGAACGCTGGCGCCGAACGGCAGCGGCCCGTGACTATCGCTGAGGGTAAACAGCACGCGGCTGCCGATATGGGTCTGGTAGTTCGCCTGCACCACCGCCCCTCCGCCGGGGATCACCGTCTGTCCTTCAAGTTCGACATCGGCATCGTCGGCCAGCGATTCGGTATCAAGCGTAATGGTATTTTTGCGATAGGCCGTCAGCGAAGGCACCACCGCATAGCCTCGCCAGTCGGTATGCACATTGCTGCCGTTCTGTATCGCCACCTCAGCAGCGCCCGGCGCACGCACGATGGCAAAGCTTTCGCCGACGGTCTGCCCGAGCGTCACGCCATGAGGATGGGCGACAACGGAGCCCGATGCGCCCCAGGTAAGCTGCTGACTGGCGCTATCGTGGCGATAGCCGAGCTGCGCGGTTCCGTACCCGCCGTGGTAATCCAGCGCGGCGCTGCTGTTACTGCCCTGGCCGCCGTTAACGTAGCCCTGCTGGAGGGAGTAGTAGAGATTGGGATGATGTGGAAGCGAACCGAACAGCGACGCCTGCTGCGAAGTACGTCCGCTATTGTCGGAGGTCGTGCTGTAGCTGATCGCGCTCTCGGATAGCGGGCCGAAAAGCGGAACGCTCAGATTAAAGGACCACGAACGATCGGCTTTTTGTCGATCGGATGAATGGGTGTAGTAATAACCCACGCCCCACGTCACGCCTCGCCAGGCGCTGTAAAATCCGAGATGCAGCGTTTCATCGCGGCTATGACTGTGCCAGTACTCCTGCGACCAGGCGGATATCGCCAGGCTGCTGATACCGCCAAAGGCCTGAGAAAGCGATATTTCTTCGCGGCTGCGCTTGTTGTCGAGCAGCCCGTTGCGGCTTTCAAGCGCATTCGCTTCGCTGAAGTCATAGTAGCCACTGGAGGAGTAGCGATAGCTGGCGAGACTGAATGAAGTCCCCGTGCCGGCAAAATCCTTCTGATACTGCACGCGCACCGAATGACCTGCCGAGCGCTTTCCCGACGGCGCTGCGGTGTTTGCCCACGTCGCATCGCCTCCGATCGACCCCAGTTCGCCCAAACCGCGCCCGATGCCAAGCGCCCACGACTGGTAATCCTGCGCCAGCTGGCTACCGCCGTAGAGCGTGAATTCAGCCGGTAGCCCATAAAACAGCGTGCCCTGTAAAAACGTCGGCGACTGCCCCTGGCGCTGCGCTGAACGGAAGCGCCCGGCGCTCAGGTTGTATTTAACCCGCCCTTCGCGCAGCATAAAGGGTACGGCTGAAAAAGGTTGCGTAAAGGTTCGCACCGAACCGTCGCTCTCTTTCACCTGGACTTCGAGGTCGCCGCTTTGCGCCGTCGGATAGAGATCGTTTATTGCAAACGCCCCCGGCGAGACGAACGTTTCATAGATCACGTAGCCATGCTGGGATATCGTCACCTTGGCATTACTATGCGCCATCCCGCGGATCGTTGGAGCGAAGCCGCGCTGGCTGTCCGGCAGCATTTCATCATCGGACATTAGCTGAATACCGCGAAACTGCACGCTGTCAAAAACGTCGCCGGTCGTAAAGGTATCGCCCATTCGCAGCAGGCTTTTGAGGGATTTCACATCGCGCTGTAGCCAGGTGCTCTGCGAATTCCAGCGCCGGGTGCGATCGTACTCCATCGACGATACGTTGCGCAGGCGCCAGGCCCCAAGGTTAACCCCGCTGCGTAGGTTCAGATAGCTGGATTGGCTATTGTCATCCGGCTGCCGGGTTTGCGACCCGGTCAGGTTGTAGTTAACAAACGCCGCCGGGATACCGTCGTCCCAGCGCGCTGGATCCACGTATCCGCGGCTCTGGACGTTCATGGCCGCCTGGGGAATGCTTAAGATCAGGCGCTGATCGGCAAAATCGAAACGGCTACTGGCATCAGGAATGTAGCGCTCGATGTGGGTGAACGCTTGCCCCTCATGCAGCGATTGAAAGGCAGAAAAAGCGCTGACGTTCACGCCATATTCCGCCAGCTGCGCCGGGGTTAACTGCGGCTGCAGCGCGCCGTTGCTGTCGATAAACGTCACCTCGCCCCGGGTTATTTCCTGATTATTCACCCAAATGCTGACTGAATAAGTCCCCGGCTGCTGGCCGCCTGATTTTGCAAAATAGCGTAAGTCAGCGGTCTTTTGCTGCGGATTGGCAAATTCTAAGGCCGCCGGATCGAAGTACTCATCCGCCCGCGCGATGCCGCTTTGACAAAGCAGGAAAAGCGCCGTCGGCACCGTCGCTAATAATGAAATCCCGCCGGTTGGCGCAGCGATCGCCGTATAACCGGAAGTCATACCAGAGGGGTTATTTTTCACAATATCCTGACCAGACGAAGCAAAATTACTGTTGCGCGAAATCCGTCATCCCGCCGAAATCATTAATGGCGCGCCACTTAATAATGCCGGTGCGATGAATCGGCCACTCTTGCTGGCTAAAGGGTCCAATCATGCCGGGTTCAGTAATCTCCTTGCCGCCCACCGAAAGGGTAAAAAATGAAACAAAATAGGGCGTCGGGTTTTGCGCTACCAGCCGTGAGCCGTCAATTTTAAATGTCAGCTTGCGCCATGCATCGGCTGGGTCACCCGTCAGGCCATTCGGGCGATAGAAGATCTTAAATTTTGATTTAATATTGACCTGTAGCTTATTCACTTCATCTTTTTTCGTTGGCGCAATACTTTTTACATTGAGCCAAAATACCGATTCCCGATCCGCGGGCAGCGTTGCGCCAATGAAATTAATACGCAACACGTTCTGCTGTTCTGGATCGAGCCGGAATAACGGCGGCGTAACGATAAACGGCACCCGGCTCTTATTATTCTCCGCATAATTTTCCACCCACGATTGCACCAGATAAGGCGAATGGCTATCTGCATTAGTAACTGATATTGCGGCCTCTCGCTTCCCTTCCTGATAGATTACCCGGGTTCCTCCCATGACAATACCGGCGTGGGCCGCGGTGGATAATATTAACAAGGCTAGCGCGGCGATCGTTCGTTTCATAATCATTACCGTCCGGGAATAATAAAAGCGGGTATCAGTAACAAAGCCTGATAATAAATATGGATAAACCAGGGCGCCCGTCTTTCAGCCAGGCAGAAGCTAACGCCTTGCCCGGCCCGGGCAAGCTTTAATAACCGTAGCGTTACCCGCTTTTATTTTATTAGTTGTAAACCATATTGAAGTTAGCTGTACCGTTGGCAGAACCCGCGGTAACCGCACTGGTCGAGACATAGTCAGCAAAGAATTCGAGATCGGCGGTTCCGGTAGTGGTGCCGCTGGCACCGGCGGTAACGCTATGGCCGCGAGAAACGTCGCCAAGCTCAACCGGCGTCGATTTGTCATCTTCATACAGCTTAATCGCTACCCCTTTTGCGGTACCGTTAATCGCCAGTAGATCGCTATTGTTGCTATCGCGGGTACCGTCAAACAGCACCGAGACGGTGGTGACGGTGGAAGGACAATCTTTGACTTTGATATGAAAGGAGGTTTTGGTGGTTTCTGAACCCGTGCCGGTAAAATAGCTGCTCGCCCATTTTCCCAGATCGACGCTTTGATTCGCGCTGGTGCTATCAACATTACAGGAGGAGTCGGTAATGGAGCCGGTAAATTCCACCTGACCGCCCGTTCCTTGCGTGCCCGCATTCGAGCCGGGATTAACGGTCATTGCCGAACTGGCCGGCTGTGAAGGCGTGGATAATGCGCTGCCAGACACCAGAGCACCGACAAACATTGCCATAATACGAAATTGCGTTTTCATTATTTATCTCATCTCTAACTTATATTTTTACAGATTCCGCGCTAAGGCTTAAGGCCGCGCAAATCTGCATACAGATCCTCCATGTTAATAGTATTGGCGTTCCGTCCGCAGGCCATCAGGAAAAAACCCGTGCCGCTCAATTGATCATGCGTAATAAAATAAAAAGTGCTTTTAGCGAAATTGACTAACCATTTATTCAGGGAACAAATAAATACTATCCCTACCCATTACAAATCGCAATATTTTGTTATGTTAATGAAATGCTGTTTTATTTCACATATAAAAATAATATTAAAGACATTGCGCTTTTTGTTAATTAACGCAACCAAAAATCACGATACAATAACATTAAATCGCAACATTGGATTGCACAATTTAACAAACACAACGAATTTAGCCGCTATTTTGCGGCAATAAATCCGTGAGCACGCGCGGCATTTATTAAATATTAGGATTAATCTTAGGTTGCGTTCAATCTTATTTTCGTAAACGAATAATCAATAATCACGTGAGTAATTATTAATAATCAATATGGAAGAAGCTTTTTTTAGCGGCAAGCGGCTGGACGCAAAAGCAATAACAGTACTTTTTTTATGGAATAAAACCCGCAATCAAACAAGATTGCGGGCGGTATTGAAAAATGAATAAATAGCAGGCTTCGATCAGAACAGGCCCAGCGGCGCGGTACCGTAGCTGACCAGCAGGTTTTTCGTCTGCTGGTAGGCGTTGAGGGCCATCTTATGCGTTTCACGCCCTACGCCGGACTGTTTGTAACCGCCGAATGCGGCGTGCGCAGGATAGATGTGATAACAGTTGGTCCACACCCGGCCGGCTTTAATGCCGCGCCCCATGCGATAGGCAAGATTGGTATCCCTCGTCCACACCCCAGCCCCAAGGCCGAACTGGGTCTGATTAGCGATAGACAGCGCCTCAGCTTCATCCTTAAAGGTGGTCACGCCAATCACCGGGCCGAAAATCTCTTCCTGGAAGCTGCGCATATCGTTGCGTCCCTGAATCAGCGTCGGCTGAATATAGTAGCCGTTATCCAGTTCGGCAGAGATGCTGGCGCGTTCGCCGCCGGTCAGGATGGTACCGCCTTCATCGCGAGCGATCTTGATATACGAGAGTATTTTATCGAACTGCTGACGTGACGCCTGCGCGCCGATCATCGTACCGGTGTCAAAGGGGTCGCCGCGGCGAATTTGCGCCACTTTGTCCATGACCCGCGCCATAAAGGGTTCGTAAATAGACTCCTGAATCAGCGCGCGGGACGGGCAGGTACAAACCTCCCCTTGGTTAAAGAAGCCCAGCACCAGGCCTTCCACCGCCTTCTCGATATACTCTTCTTCCCCCTCCATCACGTCGGCAAAGTAGATGTTCGGCGATTTACCGCCCAGCTCAACGGTGCAAGGGATAATGTTTTCCGCCGCGCAGGCCATAATATGGCGGCCAACCGGCGTCGAGCCGGTAAAGGCGATTTTGGCAATGCGTTTACTGGTGGCCAGCGCTTCGCCCGCCTCCTTGCCAAAACCCTGAACCACGTTAAGGACGCCCGCCGGGAACAGATCGCCAATAATCTCCAGCAGCAGCGTGATGCTGAGCGGCGTCTGCTCCGCCGGTTTTAGTACCACGCAGTTACCTGCCGCCAGCGCCGGCGCCAGTTTCCAGGCGGCCATTAACAGCGGAAAGTTCCACGGGATAATTTGTCCGACCACGCCAAGAGGCTCATGGAAATGGTAAGCCACCGTCGTTTCATCAATCTCCGCCGTGCTCCCTTCCTGCGCGCGCAGGCAGCCGGCGAAGTAGCGGAAGTGATCGACCGCCAGCGGCAGGTCGGCGTTGAGCGTTTCGCGGATTGGTTTGCCGTTATCCCAGCTCTCCGCCACCGCCAGATACTCGAGGTTGGCCTCAATACGGTCGGCAACCTGCAGCAGCAGATTGGCGCGCTGCTGAGCCGACGTTTTGCCCCAGGCGTCGGCGGCCCGATGCGCCGCATCCAGGGCGAAGTCGATATCTTTGGCATCCGATCGTGGAAACTGACCAATGTTGCTACCGTCGACCGGGGAGGTGTTCATAAAGAATTCGCCGCCAATCGGCTCGACAAATTTACCATCAATAAAGTTACCGTAAGCAGACTTCAGTGAAACCAAAGCGCCCGGCGTGCCAGGATGTGCATAACGCATCGCGAATCTCCTTCATGTAGGGTTGAAGCGCAGCGGCGTATTAGTTTTGTCCGGCGGCTCGCTGCGTCTTCAGACCATTGCAGGGGGCGTGCCACCTTTTTCGCCACCAAAAATATTTCTATTTTTCATATTGATAGCTTATAAATCTCGCTTTCTGTTGCACTGAATGTTCCTTATGTGTTGCAAATCGCAACACTAACAAAACCTTGTAGCTACAATATTGCAACACTAGTGAGATGACGAGGTGTCCCGTGCCAGGAAATCCATTTGCCCTGACGCCAGAGATCAAAGCGAGCCCGCTGCTGAGCGACTCCTGGTGCCGCAGCCAGCGCTATGGCATCGACCCCGCTACTGACGACTTCCCTCGCCTGCACGCCAGCGAGCTGGCCGACAGGCTCGCCAGCCATAGCCGTCTGCAAAAGCTGGCCCAGCCGGTGGTTAATGCCTTGTCCAGCAAGGTCAACGATCTGCAATCGGTGGTGATCCTCTCTGACGCCAGCGGACTGGTTTTGCAAACCTTTGGTGAGACGCAGGCCATGCAGAAAGCGCAGCGCTTCGCTTTAGCCCCGGGCAACCTGTGGAGCGAAAGCGGACGCGGAACCAACGCCATCGGCACCGCGCTGGCGATAGACGACAGCTGCGAAATTGATGGCCGTCAGCATTTCCTCACCAGCAACCAGGGCCTGTATTGCGCCGCCGTACCGCTGCAAAATCCCGAGGGGAAAATAGCCGGGGTGCTGGATATCTCCGGCCCGGCCCACTATCCGCACGCCCGGACGCTGGCGTGGGTAAAAGGCGCCGCGAAGCAAATAGAATATCTATGGGTAAAACAGAGTCTGCACCCGCAGCAGTGGCTGATGAGCCTGCATCCCCGGGCGGAAAAACTCGACAGCGTAGACGAACGGCTGCTGGTCTTTACCGATAACGTGCTGACGGCGGCTAACCGGCTGGCGATGCGCGAATTCGACCTCGACGCCGCCCGGTTTGGTCATCTCACTTTCCAGCAGCTTTTTTCGCAGCTGCGGCAAACCGCCGTTAGTATCCCGCTGCCGGTCGCCGTCGGAGGGCACAACTACTATTACCGTCTGCGTGCTCCCGCGACCGCCAGCGTGGCGACGACCGCGCGCCCGGCACTCGATCTGCCGTTCTCCAGCCCGCATGAATCAGAAAAGCTGCTGCGTCTGCTTAATGCCGGGATTGGCTTATGTATCGAAGGAGAGACCGGCTGCGGCAAAGAGTACGTCAGCCGCACGCTGCACCGGCACAGCCGCTGGAGCAGCGGCAAATTCGTCGCCATCAACTGCGCCGCTATTCCGGAATCGCTAATTGAATCAGAACTGTTTGGCTACCAGCCCGGCGCGTTTACCGGGGCAAACAAAAACGGCTATATCGGCAAAATCCGCGAGGCCGATGGCGGCATTCTTTTTCTTGATGAAATTGGCGATATGCCGTTAGCGCTACAAACCCGGCTGCTGCGGGTCTTGCAGGAGAAAGAGGTCACGCCGCTAGGCGCCAGCCGGAGCTCGCCGGTGAACTTCGCGGTCATTTGCGCGACCCATCGCAACCTGGCGCAGCGGGTGGCCGAAGGCGTCTTCCGCGAAGACCTGCTCTACCGCCTGCGTGAGTTTGCCCTGACGCTGCCGCCGCTGCGCAAGTGGCCTGAACTGCCTGCGTTTATTCAGCGGCTGTGGCGCGAGCAGGGCGGAGAGAAACGTCGCATCACGCTGGCTCCGGAGGTTATACAACGGCTGGCGGCTCAGCCCTGGCCAGGCAATGTGCGCCAGCTGCAAAGCCTGATGAGAGTATTGCTGGCGCTTGCCGAAGATGGCGAAATGCTGGGGGTCGATGATTTGCCTCATGAGTACCGAACCCCGACCGCCGCGCCGGGTGGGCTACAGCAGCACGATGCGCAGCTGATTGCCGACACCCTGGCAAGCTATAACGGCAATATCACTAAGGCCGCGCAGGCTTTAGGCGTCGCACGCAGTACGCTCTATCGCCGCGCCGCCCGCCGCGGAGGCCAGTGAGCCAGCCATGGAGATTACGTCAGGGCATGAAACGCGGCGGTAGCCAGGCGAACAGGCGTTTACTTATCGTTTCGCACAGGGAGGTTAATCGTCGCCCGACGCCCTGCCAGACAAGCTGCGCGCTACCGACGCCACAGGCTGAAATAAATCGTCGTGGATTCAGCCAGGCTATTTAGCCTCACAATATTCATGACTGGCGTAATGCGCTTTTTTATTTTAGTATTTACTAAATTTAGAAAAGACTAAAATAAATGAATACACCAGAACAGCTACAGGCCAGCGCGGGCGAAGCCGCCGCGCTGCTGAAAGCCATGAGCCATCCCAGCAGGCTTTTGATTCTGTGCATGCTGTGCGATTCGCCAGGCACCAGCGCCGGCGAGCTGGCGCGGATCACCGGATTAAGCCCCTCCGCCACATCTCAACATCTGGCGCGAATGCGCGATGAAGGGCTGATCGGCTGCGAGCGTCAGGCGCAGCGGATCCACTACTTCATTACCCGGCCAGCGGTGCAGCAAATCGTCACCGCGCTAAAGTCAATTTACTGTCCTTAAGGAGCGTCTATGACTATCGCTACACTTTCTCCCGCCGAAGCCCGGGCGCTCATCGACAGAGGCGCCCGGCTGGTCGATATCCGCGATGCCGATGAATACGCCCGTGAGCATATTCCCGGCGCACAACTCGTCCCACTGGAAACCTTGAACAAAGGCGCAGCGCTGCACGCCTGCCCCGAGGAGACGATTGTTTTTCACTGTCAGGCAGGTTCGCGCACTCAGAATAACGCCGCCCGTCTGGCCGCCTCCGCCGCGCCGGCGCAGGCCAGGCTGCTGGCTGGTGGAATACAGACCTGGAAAGCGGCAGGTCTGCCGGTGGAAGAGGATAAATCACAGCCGCTACCGCTGATGCGTCAGGTTCAAATCGCCGCAGGCGTCCTGATTTTGCTTGGCGTCGCTTTAGGTTATACGGTTAACAGCGGCTTTTTTTTGCTTAGCGCATTCGTCGGCGCCGGACTCGCCTTCGCCGGTATCACCGGCTTTTGCGGCATGGCGCGGCTTTTGGCGCTGATGCCCTGGAATCGTCGTTGACCTCTACCTCTTTCGGTCAGCTGTTGATAACGCTTTTGCTGAGCTATGGTTATTGTCAGCGATGATTTTTATCAGCACACAGGAGAAGAAGTATGTTTACAGTCGGTGACCTGGTACAGCCGCGCGCAGGCGGACCAAAACTCAAAGTCGTTGAAGTCCAGGGCGACAGCATTATTGCCGTTCAGGCCGGTAACGAGCAGGGGGAGAAATATACGCTGAAAGCAACCGAGGTAACGGCTTATAAAGAAGACGGCGATTTTGGCGTGTGCTGATTAAGCCGGGTAAAAATAACGGTGGGTTTCCCCACCGTTCTGAATATTAGATCAGGAAGCTCTCAAGGGATTTACCCTCAGCGACGGCTTTAGCGAGCGGCTTCGGCATACGTCCCTGCCCGGTCCAGGTTTTCTCGGCGCCGGTATGATCGGTAAAACGATATTTAGCCGGACGCGGCTGGCGCTTTTTGCCGCCTTTTGAAGTCGCGGTCGCGTGGCCCACTAATTCCTCTGGGGTGATACCGTCAGCGGTCATTAATTCCAGCCAGGTGTTTATTTTTTCCTGATATTCCGCCTGCTGTGCCTGAGCAGCCTGCTCTTCAGCGCGTTTTTCTTCAGTGACGGTCCTTAGCTTTGCCAGCATATCTTCAAGCACGTCAATGGAGAATTCACGAGACATGGCGCGGAGTGAACGAATATTATTCAGTTTCTCTAATAGTAATGACATATATTTCAAAAAATTCCCAAATAGCAAATAAAACAAAAGTGACGGCAATAGTTTAATTGATTCGATTATTTATTTCCAGCCCTGGATAATTCTGTATATCCATCCTCACTTAGCGACAACAAATATGATAAACAAACCGATAACAGGGTAATTATTAGCAATGAATAAGCGCTGAAAGATAGCGCAATATGAATAGCGGCCCTTCTTTGATGTAATACCTGTAGGCTCAGCGTGTTATCAGAATATTCCGCTTAGCCAGGCAAAATGCGGCAGGCGTCTGTACGGAATATTCATGCATGAGTTATGAATAGCCACCCAGAGAGTTATACAGCATATCATGCTGGTTTTATGCTCTTTGATACGTAAAAAACTCCAAAAGTGACCCCGTTCACATCAGAACCCGATTCTGTCGCGAAACGACGCTGTTACCCATTGCCAGAGGTATCGTCCATTCTGCGCGTAATAAAATCAAATCATTGATAAATAATAAAAAATGAAGCAA
The DNA here is from genome assembly GCF_016516145.1 of Klebsiella sp. S69. Taxonomy (NCBI): domain Bacteria; kingdom Pseudomonadati; phylum Pseudomonadota; class Gammaproteobacteria; order Enterobacterales; family Enterobacteriaceae; genus Klebsiella; species Klebsiella sp. S69. The sequence goes on from NZ_JACVUU010000037.1 coordinate 34,015, forward strand.
TGACAACAAAAGTAGCGTAATAAACAAAAAACAGCCAGTTGCAGAGTATTTTATCGACAAAAAGCCTTTAAATAAAAATTTATAGCTAGTTGCCACTTTTAATGCAGAGATATACTCTACGCACATCAAAACAGGCAACCCAAAACGCTAAACAAAAGCGAATCTTTTGGCATTATCGACTTCATTTTCGAGGAGCACACCGATGTTCTCTGCGCAGTCCCGCTTGCGTCATGCGGTAGCAGACACCTTTGCGATGGTGGTTTACTGCACCGTTGTGAACATGATGATCGAAATCTTTCTCTCCGGAATGAGCTTCGAGCAGTCGTTATCTTCAAGACTGGTGGCGATTCCGGTGAACATTATTATTGCCGTCCCCTACGGTTTTTATCGCGATTTTGCGATGCGCCAGGCGCGCCGCGTCAGCACATCAGGCTGGATGAAGAACATTGCGGATGTGGTGGCCTATGTGACTTTCCAGTCGCCGGTCTACGTGGCGATTTTGCTGGTTGTCGGCGCTGACTGGCATCAGATTGCCGCGGCGGTAAGTTCAAATATCGTGGTGTCGATGATGATGGGCGCAGCGTACGGCTACTTCCTCGACTACTGCCGACGCCTTTTCCGCGTCAGTCCCTACCAGCAGGCCAAAGCCTGAGTTAATGCGAAAAAGCGACTGGTTCCGCCAGCCGCTTTTTGTCAGCTGTATTGCGCTTCGCCAAACAGGCCACTCAGAAAACGCTCAAGCGCCATGCGCGAACTGAACCCGTGTGGAATACCATAATGCTGCTGAGCGTCTCCCGCTAAATACAGCGGAAATTGCTCGTAATGATCGCAGGTTTTGATATCCGACGCGGGCTCCGCAAGCGTAGTGCTGCGTTCTTTTAAAGCCGGATGAATAATTAACGCGGTACGCCCCATACGAGCTTCACGGTTCACGTAAACATAATTATCGCCACGGCGATAGCCATAGGCTTTTTGCGTCACAACATCCATGGTGAAGCCGGCTTTTTCAAGAACTCGCGCCACCTCATCGGGTCTTAAATACATACTAATTCCTCATTATCTTTTACCGCACGTTAACCTTACCTTATTCATTAAAGCCAACGCTTTCGGAATATTCCATAAAGGGCGATTTACAGCATAAAGCAAAATCTTGTCCTACACTTATAGACTCAATGGAATAAAGGGAGAAACCAATGGCCAACCGAGCAAACCGCAACAACGTAGAAGAGAGCGCTGAAGATATCCATAACGATGTCAGCCAATTAGCGGATACGCTGGAAGAGGTGCTGAAATCATGGGGCAGCGACGCCAAAGACGAAGCGGATGCCGCGCGTAAAAAAGCGCAGGCGCTGCTGAAAGAGACCCGCGCGCGCCTTAACGGCAACAACCGCGTACAGCAGGCGGCATGCGACGCCATGGGCTGCGCTGACAGCTACGTGCGCGACAAACCGTGGCAAAGCGTTGGCGCTGCAGCAGCCGTTGGGGTATTTATTGGCGTATTGTTGAATTTACGTCGATAATAAAACTGCCAGACCAATGAAGATAACAAATACGCGTCCACCCCTGCCTACTCCGGTATGCAGGGGTTTTTATTTGTCCTGAGAAGCGAGAGCCCGAGTCAGCTTTCGTACCACCTCGCCCGCCATCTCCGCTGAGGTTAAATTGGTGAAGCTCATCAGTAGCGCCCCTTCTCCCCGACTATCCATTCGCCAGTCGCTTAACGCCTGGATGGCCAGACCGGCCTGTCTGCCGCGCAGGGCCAGTTGACGATCGTCGCCGCTTACCCTGACGACCATCTGAATGCCGCCCGCTTGCGGAACCACCGCGATACCGTGCTCCCGCAGCGCCGATTCAAGCCACTGACGACGTTGAGCATAGCTGGCGCGCATTTTCTTCAGATGGCGCCAGAAATGGCCTTCGCGGATAAAATCAGCCAGCGTCTGCTGCCACAACGTCGGCACGCTACAGCTCATCAGCGCCGCCTGTTGGCGAAACTGCGCCACCAGCGGTTCCGGCACCACCAGCCACGCTGCGCGTAATGCCGGGAAAAACGTTTTACTGAACGCACCGGCGTAGATGACGCGCTGCGGGGCGTCGAGGCTTTTTAGCGGCGGCAGCGGCTTGCCGCGATAGCGGAATTCGCTATCGTAATCATCTTCGATAATCCACGCGTTATTCTGCGCCGCCCATAGCAGGAGCTGTCTGCGCCGGGTCAATGAGAGCGCAACGCCGAGCGGGCTTTGATGAGCCGGCGTCAACAGCGCAAAATTCGCGTTTGGGTAATGCCGCTGCGCCCAGCCAATATCCATTCCGTCTTCGTCAACCGGAACCGGGCAGATCGCCACCCCTTCGCCGCTCACGATCGGCCGGATAAGCGGAAATCCCGGATCCTCCATCCACATTTGCTGGCCCGGCCGGGACAGGGTTCGCAGAATGAGGCTCATCGACGCCGCGTAGCTACCCGTCACCAGCACCTGCTCAGGACGACACTCTATACTGCGCGACAGGCGCAAATAATCGACGATCGCCTGCCGAAGCATCGGGTCCCCGCAGGGATCGCCGGGCGCGAGATCGAAACGCGTTTGCGTACGCAGCCGGCGCCCCATGATCCGCGTCCACAGACCGCGCGGAAATAGATCCAGCCCGGGCAGCCCAAGCTGAAGCGGCAGCGGCGCCGTCGGTTCATCGCCGGTAACAGAGCGTTCAGGCACGCTTTGCGGTGGGCTGAGGCGATCGCTGACAAAGGTTCCCGCCTGCCCGCGCCGCTCCAGCCAGCCCTGCGCTACCAGCTCTCCCCAGGCGTTTTCAATCGTTGCTCGCGATACGCCAAGCTCCTGAGCATAGACCCGACTCGCCGGCAGCCTGCTGCCCGGCGCCAGCTCGCCGCGCTCAATTGCCTGCTTGAGCTGTCGGGCGATACGCTGGTAATGCGGGATTTTTTTGGCATCCATCATGGTCTGCTTTTTTCATCACAATATGGCTATCTTATGCAGTCCATTATAGTGCTATTTTCCTCGCGTCTTAATGAGGAGAGTAAAATGAACACACTACGTCAGCCGTACAATGAACTGAGCCCGGAAGTCTATAACGCTCTGGTTAAGGCCAAGATTACGCTGGAAAAAAGCGAGCTGGACGGCGCGCTGATAGAACTGGTGTATTTGCGGGTATCGCAAATCAACGGCTGCGCCTTCTGCCTGGAGATGCACAGCAAAGCCCTGCGTCAATCCGGCGTGGCGCAAAACAAACTGGACGCCCTGGCAGGCTGGCGGGTGAGCGCCCATTTCAGCGATGCGGAACGCGCGGCGCTGGCGTGGGCTGAATCGGTCACCCATATCGCCGAAAGCCATGCGGAAGACGCTGTTTATCTACCGCTCCTCGATCATTTTAACGCCCGGCAGATTAGCGATCTGACTTTCGCCATCAGCCTGATGAACGCCTTTAACCGCCTGGCGGTAAGCATGCGTCTGTAATTTTTCGGTAAGAAATCCCGTCCCCCGGCGGATCTTTCCTCGGGGGCCAGTCTTTACAAAAACCATATATATTGAGTTGTTGAACTTTTAAATAACTACATCTAGTATTTCCTTCAACGATAACCCATAGCACGCGACGCCAGTTTTTGCGTCGTGCTGTTATCTTAAATGGAAATACGAATCATGCGCATTACTATTTACACTAAAAATGACTGCGTGCAATGCCATGCCACGAAACGGGCCATGGAAACCCGCGGGTTTGAGTTCGACATGGTCAATATTGACCATCATCCCGAAGCCGTCGATATGCTGCGCGAGCAAGGCTTCCGCCAGCTACCGGTGGTGATTGCCGGGGAGACCCGCTGGTCCGGCTTCCGTCCCGATATGATTAACCGCCTGCGTCCAACAGCCTCAGCGGCCAGCCTATGAGCCTGATCGTCTACTTCTCCAGCAGTTCCGAAAACACGCATCGGTTCGTCCAGCGTCTGGGGCTGCCCGCCGTGCGTATACCGCTTAACGAACGCGAGCGCATTCAGGTAGACGAACCCTACATTCTTATCGTCCCCAGCTATGGCGGCGGCGGCACGGCGGGCGCAGTACCCCGCCAGGCGATCCGTTTTCTCAACGATCCGCATAACCGCCAGCTCATTCGCGGCGTCATCGCTGCGGGCAACCGCAATTTCGGGGAGGCCTACGGTCGGGCGGGTGACGTCATCAAGCAGAAATGCGGCGTACCGTACCTCTATCGCTTTGAGCTGATGGGCACCCCGCAAGATGTCGACAACGTGCGTAAAGGAGTAAGCGAATTTTGGCAACGACAACCGCAGAACGTATAACCACCGAGGCGCCGGATTTCCATGCCCTCAACGCGATGCTGAATCTCTACGACAGCAATGGTCGCATCCCGTTTGACAAAGATCGCCAGGCAGTGGCGGCGTTTATGGCCAACCACGTTGAGCCGAATACCGTGCCCTTCGCCAGCCAGGACGACAAGCTGACGTGGCTGGTCGCCGAAGGCTATTACGATGCCAGGGTCCTGGCGCGCTACGATCGCCAGTTTATTCTTGAGCTGTTTACCTATGCGCAAAACGGCGGTTTTTGCTTCCAGACCTTTCTCGGCGCATGGAAGTTTTATACCAGCTACGCGCTGAAAACCTTTGATGGTAAGCGCTACCTTGAAGGCTTTGCCGACCGCACCTGCATGGTGGCCCTGAGCCTGGCGCAGGGTAACGAGGCGCTGGCCCACCAGCTAACCGATGAGATCCTCTCCGGGCGTTTCCAGCCCGCTACGCCGACGTTCCTCAACGCCGGTAAACAGCAGCGCGGCGAATTGGTCTCCTGTTTCCTGCTGCGTATCGAAGATAATATGGAATCGATTGGCCGGGCGGTGAATTCGGCGCTACAGCTATCGAAACGCGGTGGCGGCGTGGCGTTTCTGCTCTCTAATCTTCGCGAAGCCGGGGCGCCGATCAAGCGTATCGAAAATCAGTCCTCCGGCGTCGTACCGGTGATGAAAATGCTCGAAGATGCCTTCTCCTATGCCAACCAGCTCGGCGCGCGTCAGGGGGCCGGCGCGGTCTATCTGCATGCCCATCATCCCGATATCCTGCGTTTCCTCGATACCAAACGCGAGAATGCCGATGAAAAAATCCGCATAAAAACGCTCTCGCTCGGGGTCGTCATTCCGGATATTACCTTTCAGCTAGCGAAGGAAGACGCGCAGATGGCGCTGTTCTCGCCCTACGACGTCGAACGTCTGTACGGTAAACCGTTCGGCGATATCGCGGTAAGCGAAATGTATGCGCAACTGGTGGCCGACGAGCGGGTATGCAAGCGCTGGATCCGCGCCCGCGATCTGTTCCAGCGGCTGGCGGAAATTCAATTTGAATCCGGCTACCCGTACATCATGTTTGAAGACACGGTTAACCGCGCGAACCCAATTGCCGGGCGCATCAATATGAGCAACCTGTGTTCGGAGATCCTGCAGGTCAATGCGCCTTCCACCTTTGATGAAAACCTGGATTACGCCAGCATCGGCCAGGATATCTCTTGCAACCTCGGCTCGCTGAATATCGCCCACACCATGGACTCTCCCGACTTTGCCCGCACGGTCGAAGTTGCCGTGCGCGGTCTGACGGCGGTGTCCGATATGAGCGATATCCGTTCGGTGCCGTCGGTCGCGGCGGGCAATGCCGCTTCACACGCCATCGGCCTCGGACAGATGAATCTGCATGGCTATCTGGCGCGCGAGGGCATCGCCTACGGTAGCGAGGAAGGGCTGGATTTCACCAATTTCTATTTCTATACCATTACCTGGCACGCGCTGCGCACTTCAATGCTGATAGCACGTGAAAGAGGGACCCGTTTTGCCGGATTCGAGCAGTCGCGGTACGCCAGCGGCGACTATTTCCGGCCCTACCTGGAAGGCGACTGGCAGCCGAAAACGGCAAAAGTCCGCGCGCTGTTTGCCCGCTCCGCGATTACCTTGCCCGACCGCGATATGTGGCGGCAGCTGCGCGATGACGTGATGCGCTACGGCATCTATAACCGCAACCTGCAGGCGGTGCCGCCCACCGGGTCTATTTCGTACATCAACCACGCGACCTCCAGCATCCATCCGATCGTGTCGAAGATAGAGATCCGCAAGGAGGGGAAAACCGGACGCGTCTATTATCCGGCGCCGTTTATGACCAACGACAACCTGGCGCTGTATCAGGATGCTTACGAAATCGGCCCGCAGAAGATCATCGACACCTACGCCGAGGCGACGCGTCATGTCGATCAGGGGCTGTCGCTGACTCTGTTCTTCCCCGATACCGCGACCACGCGCGATATCAATAAAGCGCAAATTTACGCGTGGAAGAAAGGCATCAAAACGCTCTATTACATCCGTCTGCGCCAGCTGGCGCTGGAAGGTACCGAAATCGAAGGCTGCGTGTCCTGCGCGCTGTAAGGAGAACAGGATGACCCATTTATCGCGCGTCAGCGCCATCAACTGGAACAAAATTGAAGACGATAAGGATCTGGAGGTCTGGAATCGGCTGACCAGCAACTTCTGGCTACCGGAGAAGGTGCCGCTGTCTAACGATATCCCCGCCTGGCAAACGCTTTCCCCGGCGGAGCAGCAGCTGACAATCCGCGTCTTCACCGGCCTGACGCTGCTTGATACCATCCAGAATACCGTTGGCGCCCCGGCGCTGATGGCCGACGCTCTCACCCCGCACGAGGAGGCGGTACTGTCGAACGTCAGCTTTATGGAGGCGGTACACGCTCGCTCCTACAGCTCCATTTTCTCTACTCTCTGCCAGACTAAAGACGTCGATGCCGCTTACGCCTGGAGCGAACAAAACGCGCCGCTGCAGCGTAAAGCGCAGCTGATGCTGGAGTACTACCAGGCTGATGAACCGCTGAAGAAAAAAATCGCCAGCGTTTTTCTCGAATCATTCCTTTTCTATTCCGGCTTCTGGCTGCCGATGTACTTCTCCAGCCGGGGGAAAATGACCAACACCGCCGATCTGATTCGCCTGATCATCCGCGATGAAGCGGTACACGGTTATTACATTGGCTACAAATTCCAGAAAGGGCTGGAAATAGTCAGCGCCGAGAAGCGTGAAGAGATGAAAAACTTCGCCCTCGATCTGCTGATGGATCTGTATGACAACGAGCTGGCCTATACCCGCGAGCTGTATGGCGATAGCGGCTGGGTTGAAGAGGTTAACGCCTTCCTGTGCTATAACGCCAACAAGGCGCTGATGAATCTCGGCTACAAGGCGCTGTTCCCGGCGGAAATGGCTGCCGTCAACCCTGCGATCCTCGCTGCGCTTTCGCCAAATGCCGACGAAAACCACGACTTCTTCTCCGGCTCGGGTTCGTCGTATGTCATGGGAAAAGCGGAAGAAACCGTCGACAGCGATTGGGACTTTTAGCCTTACTTTCACCAGGAATATATCTGCATATTTCCTGGTGATTTATTTCACATTATTCATTTTCATCCCACTCAATATCTTTCGGTCATCACTGCGTCATATTCAACAGAATGCCATCGGTTTCCGCACGAATTAAGCTAACATAACTAAAAAATATCAACCATGAGCAATTCCCGCTCAGCCCTTATATCACGGGGGATGTACCGGAATTGTCCCTTGTGCATTCCCGCAGTAATTCGCCATAAAGGGTTGTCACAGATTCTCAGTATGTTAGGGTGTAAAAAAGCAATTATCACCACCGGGTACCATATCGATATTAATAAATAACAGGAAACGCTCTATTGCATGGCAATTAAATTAGAAATCAAGAATCTCTATAAGATATTTGGCGAGCACCCGCAGCGGGCTTTCAAATATATCGAAAAAGGACTATCGAAAGAACAAATACTGGAAAAGACGGGGTTGTCGCTTGGCGTAAAGAACGCCAGTCTGACCATTGAAGAAGGCGAGATATTCGTCATCATGGGGCTCTCCGGATCGGGGAAATCGACCATGGTTCGCCTTCTCAATCGCCTGATTGAACCCACCCGCGGCCAGGTTCTGATCGACGGTGTCGATATCGCTAAAATCTCTGAGGCCGAGCTTCGCGAAGTGCGCAGGAAAAAGATTGCAATGGTTTTTCAATCATTTGCCCTTATGCCGCACATGACCGTACTGGATAATGCCGCTTTCGGCATGGAGCTGGCCGGCGTGCCGACTCAGGAACGCCAGGAGAAAGCGCTGGAGGCGCTGCGTCAGGTAGGTCTGGAAAACTACGCTCACGCCTGGCCGGACGAGCTCTCCGGCGGCATGCGTCAGCGCGTTGGTCTCGCCCGCGCGCTGGCGATCAACCCCGATATTCTGTTAATGGATGAAGCCTTCTCGGCGCTCGATCCCTTAATTCGTACGGAAATGCAGGATGAGCTAACTAAATTACAGGCCAGACATCAGCGCACCGTGGTATTTATTTCCCACGACCTTGATGAAGCCATGCGAATTGGCGATCGCATTGCCATTATGCAAAATGGTGAAGTGGTTCAGGTCGGTACGCCGGATGAAATACTCAATAATCCTGCCAATGATTATGTTCGAACCTTCTTCCGCGGCGTCGATATTAGCCAGGTATTCAGTGCCAAAGATATTGCCCGCCGTAGTCCGGTTGGCCTGATTCGTAAAACGCCAGGTTTCGGCCCGCGTTCCGCGCTGAAATTACTGCAGGATGAAGACCGCGAATATGGCTACGTCATTGAACGCGGGAATAAGTTTGTTGGCATTGTTTCCATCGATTCCCTGAAAGCCGCGCTGAGCGAGGGTCAGGGAATTGATGCGGCGTTAATCGACTCCCCACAGGCGGTGGATGCGCAAACGCCGCTCAGCGAGCTGCTCTCTCACGTCGGCCATGCACCGTGCGCGGTGCCGGTTGTCGATGAAGGGCACCAGTACATCGGCATCATTTCAAAACGCATGCTGCTGCAGGCTTTAGATCGCGAGGGGGCAAACAATGGCTGATCAATCTAACCCGTGGGACACCGCACCGGCGGCGGATAGCGCCGCGCAATCCGCCGATGCGTGGGGCACTTCTACGCCAGCACCGGCCGATGGCGGCGGTGCCGACTGGCTAAGCAGCGCGCCTGCGCCGCAGCCGGAACACTTCAATATAATGGATCCGTTCCATAAAACGCTGATTCCGCTCGATAACTGGGTCACGCACGGCATCGACTGGGTAGTGATGCATTTCCGTCCGATTTTCCAGGGGATCCGCGTACCGGTGGATTACATCCTGAGCGCCTTCCAGCAGCTGCTGCTGGGCATGCCGGCGCCGGTGGCGATTATTATTTTCTCGCTGATTGCCTGGCAGATTTCCAGCATCGGCATGGGCGCGGCGACGCTGATTTCGCTGATCGCCATCGGCGCTATCGGCGCCTGGTCGCAGGCGATGGTAACCCTGGCGCTGGTGCTGACCGCGCTGCTGTTTTGTATGCTGATCGGCCTGCCGCTTGGGATATGGCTGGCGCGGAGCCCGCGGGCGGCGAAGATTATCCGTCCGCTGTTGGATGCGATGCAAACCACCCCGGCGTTCGTTTATCTCGTGCCCATCGTCATGCTGTTCGGTATCGGTAACGTTCCGGGCGTGGTAGTGACCATTATCTTCGCCCTACCGCCGATTGTTCGTCTGACTATTCTGGGGATTAACCAGGTGCCGGCGGATCTGATTGAAGCTTCGCGCTCCTTCGGCGCCAGCCCGCGTCAGATGCTGTTTAAGGTTCAGCTGCCGCTGGCCATGCCGACCATTATGGCCGGGGTTAACCAGACGCTAATGCTGGCCCTGTCGATGGTGGTGATTGCCTCAATGATTGCCGTTGGCGGTCTTGGCCAGATGGTACTACGCGGCATCGGTCGCCTTGATATGGGTCTGGCCACCGTTGGCGGCGTCGGGATTGTTATCCTCGCCATTATTCTTGACCGTCTGACTCAGGCCGTAGGACGGGACTCGCGCAGCCGCGGCAACCGCCGCTGGTACGCAACCGGCCCTCTGGGGCTGATTACTCGCCCTTTCTGTAAATAAGAGCACATCCCCCCGCTGCCGGGGGGATGGACTTCCCTTCTGACAAATAAAGGAACAACGATGCGACATACAGCGATCCTTGCCACAGCGTTTACCGCCCTCATTTCGACCACCGCCTTCGCGGCGGATCTGCCTGGTAAAGGCATTACCGTAAAACCAGCACAGAGCACAATTTCGGAAGAGACCTTCCAGACCCTGCTGGTCAGCCGCGCGCTGGAAAAGCTCGGCTATACCGTCGATAAGCCGAGCGAAGTGGACTATAACGTCGCCTACACCTCGATCGCCGCAGGTGATACCACCTACATCGCCACCAACTGGCAGCCGCTGCATGACGATATGTACGCTGCCGCCGGCGGTGATAAAAAATTCTACCGCGAAGGCGTGTTTGTGAATGGGGCGGCGCAGGGCTACCTGATTGATAAGAAAACGGCCGAGCAGTACCACATCAAATCTATCGACCAGCTAAAAGATCCGAAAATCGCCAAACTTTTTGACACCAACGGCGACGGCAAAGCCGATCTGACCGGCTGTACGCCAGGCTGGGGCTGTGAAGCGGTCATCAACCATCAGCTTGATGCCTACGGCCTGAGCAATACGGTAGTGCACAATCAGGGCAACTATGCGGCGATGATGGCCGATACCATCGCCCGCTATAAGGAGGGCAAACCGGTGATCTACTACACCTGGACGCCTTACTGGGTCAGCGACGTGCTGAAGCCGGGTAAAGATGTCGTCTGGCTGCAGGTGCCGTTCTCTTCCCTGCCGGGCGAACAGAAAGATATTGATACCAAACTGCCAAACGGCATGAACTATGGCTTCCCGGTGAACACAATGCATATTGTCGCCAACAAAGCCTGGGCCGAGAAAAACCCGGCGGCGGCGAAACTGTTCAGCATCATGAAGCTGCCGATTGCCGATATCAACGCCGAAAATGCCATGATGCACGCGGGACATGGTTCTGAGGCAGATATCCAGGGGCACGTCGATGGCTGGATCAAAGCCCACCAGCAGCAGTTTGACGGCTGGGTGGAAGAAGCGCTGGCCGCGCAGAAATAGTCTCCCAATTTATAGCCAATTCCCGGAGGCGATACTACGCATCTGTCCGGGCTACAAAACCCGTAGCCCGGGCAAGGCGCTTTGCGTCGCCCCCGGGGAAGACGGCCTCCTGCACAACACGACATCTCCTGTTCTAAATGATGGATTGATATGCAAATAAACTGCATAACTTTAGCCATCAACGTTTTCGTTACTGTTAAGCCGCGCCGCTCTCTGCTAAGGTAAATCCACCTGATTAATCATGTGATTTTCACGTGAGTTATTAATAAGCAACTCCTATGGAAAACCCTGACGCATTGATGCACACTCCCCCCGCTGACGAGGCGACGCTGGCTGAAGGCATTAAGGACAGCCTGCCGATCGTCATCAGCTATATTCCCGTCGCCTTCGCCTTCGGTCTCAACGCCACTAAGCTTGGCTTTACTCCGCTGGAAAGCCTGTTCTTCTCCTGCATTATTTACGCCGGCGCCAGCCAGTTCGTGATCACCGCCATGCTGGCCGCAGGAAGCTCGCTATGGGTCGCCGCGCTCACCGTCATGGCGATGGACGTTCGCCATGTGCTGTACGGCCCGTCCCTGCGCAGCCGCATTCAGCGCGCGATGAGCAAGAAAAAAACCGCGCTCTGGGCATTCGGCCTGACCGATGAAGTATTTGCCGCTGCCACCGCTAAGCTTGTCCGCGACAATCGACGCTGGAGCGATAACTGGATGATCGGCATCGCTTTTATGTCCTGGGCGTCATGGGTCTTCGGCACGCTGATCGGCGCTTATTCGGGCAGCGGCCTGCTGACTAACTTTCCGGCAGTGGAAGCGGCGCTGGGCTTTATGCTGCCGGCGCTGTTTATGAGCTTTTTACTCGCCTCATTCCAGCGCAAGCAGTCGCTGAGCGTTACCGCCGCGCTGGCAGGCGCGCTGGCTGGCATGATTCTGTTTTCCATACCCGCGGCGATCCTTGCCGGGATTGTCTGCGGCTGCCTGACCGCTCTGGTGCAGGCCAGCATTCAGGGGATGCCCGATGAACAGTGATGTCTTCATTCTCGGCGTCGTGGTCGGCTGCGTGAACTATCTCTTTCGCTATCTGCCGCTGCGCCTGCGCGCCGGAAACGCGCGTCCGACTCGCCGCGGCCCGGTCAGCGTCCTGCTCGATACCATCGGCATCGCCTCCATTTGCGCGCTGCTGGTTGTCTCCAGCGTGCCGGAAATCCTCCATGACGCCCGCCGCCTGCTGCCCACATTAGCAGGCTTCGCCGCGTTGGGCCTGGCGTTTTGGAAAACACGCAGCATAATTACGCCTACGCTTTTGAGCGCGCTAACCTACGGTGTTGTCTGGAAAATCAGCGTATGGCTATAAGCTTAAAGTATAAGTTTTTGTCAATAATTGATTTGATTTATTTGTCACAATAGTTATTATATCGGCTGTAATTAATGAGGTCATAACCAAAATGGATAGTTCGTTTACTCCCATTGAGCAAATGCTCAAGTTCCGCGCCAGCCGTCACGAAGACTTCCCTTTTCAGGAAATTCTGCTTACTCGTCTTTGCATGCATATGCAGGGAAAACTGCTGGAAAACCGTAACAAGATGCTGAAAGCGCAAGGGATTAACGAGACATTGTTTATGGCGCTGATCACGCTTGAGTCTCAGGAAAACCACAGCATTCAGCCTTCCGAGCTGAGCTGCGCGCTGGGCTCTTCGCGAACCAACGCCACGCGCATTGCCGACGAGCTGGAAAAACGCGGCTGGATCGAGCGCCGCGAAAGCGATAACGATCGTCGCTGCCTGCATCTACAGCTTACCGAAAAAGGGCATCAGTTCCTGCGCGAAGTCTTACCGCCGCAGCACAACTGCCTGCATCAGCTCTGGTCCTCTTTAAGCACCAGCGAAAAGGATCAGCTTGAGCACATCACCCGTAAGCTGCTTGGTCGCCTTGACCAAATGGAAGAGGATGGCGTGCTTGCGGAGTCTCTGCGCTAAGCGCGGAACCAACCGCTCACCAATTTTTCTGGATTGACAAGGAAAACGGACAGGCCAGCAGATCTTTCTGCTGGCCTTTCTGATAAACAGGTCGGCTCAGCCGATGTGAAATAATAAGATCGTGGAGAATAACATGAGCGCAAATGCGGAGAGCCAAACCCCGCAGCAACCGGGCAGCAAAAAAGGGAAGCGTAAAGGCGCCCTCCTGCTGCTGACCTTGCTCTTTATTATTGTTGCCGTGGCATACGGGATTTATTGGTTTTTGGTACTGCGTCACTACGAAGAGACTGACGACGCGTACGTGGCAGGGAATCAGGTACAGATTATGGCCCAGGTGTCCGGCAGCGTGACGAAAGTCTGGGCCGACAACACCGACTACGTGCAAAAAGGCGATCCGCTGGTCACCCTCGACCAGACCGATGCCCAGCAGGCGTTTGAAAAAGCGCAAACCCAGCTGGCCTCCAGCGTACGTCAAACGCGCCAGCAGATGATCAACAGCAAGCAGCTGCAGGCCAGCATCGAAGTGAAAAAAACCGCGCTTTCCCAGGCGCAAACCGACCTTAACCGTCGTATTCCGCTGGGCGCGGCCAACCTGATTGGCCGCGAAGAGCTGCAGCATGCGCGCGACACGGTTGCCAGCGCGCAGGCCGAACTGGACGTGGCGATTCAGCAATACAACGCCAACCAGGCGATCGTTCTGGGCACGAAGCTGGAACAACAGCCTGCGGTCCTGCAAGCGGCCACCGAAGTGCGTAACGCCTGGCTGGCCCTGCAGCGGACGAAGATCGTCAGCCCAATTAGCGGCTACGTTTCTCGCCGTTCCGTTCAGCCCGGCGCGCAAATCACCACCACTACCCCGCTGATGGCCGTCGTTCCGGCGACCAACCTGTGGATTGACGCCAACTTCAAAGAAACGCAGCTGGCGCACATGCGTATTGGTCAGCCTGCCACCGTGATCAGCGACATTTATGGTGATGATGTGAAATACACCGGTAAAGTCGTCGGTCTCGACATGGGGACCGGGAGCGCCTTCTCGCTGCTGCCTGCGCAGAACGCTACCGGCAACTGGATCAAAGTGGTTCAGCGCCTGCCGGTACGTATCGAGCTGGATGAAAAACAGCTGGCAGAGCACCCGCTGCGCATCGGCCTTTCGACGCTGGTTGAAGTGAACACCACCGACCGCGGCGGCGAGATGCTGGCAAGCCAGGTACGTAGCGCTCCGGTTTACGAAAGCAATGCCCGTGAAATCGGCCTTGAGCCGGTCAATAAGCTGATAAACGACATCATCCAGGCCAACGCCGGATAATTCGGGGTGAGCGTAATGCAACAGCAAAAACCGCTGGAAGGCGCGCAGCTGGTCATTATGACCATTGCGCTGTCGCTCGCGACCTTTATGCAGGTGCTGGACTCCACCATCGCCAACGTGGCCATCCCCACCATCGCCGGTAACCTTGGCTCATCGTTGAGCCAGGGGACCTGGGTTATCACCTCGTTTGGGGTGGCGAACGCTATCTCCATTCCGATTACCGGCTGGCTGGCAAAGCGCGTTGGCGAAGTGAAGCTATTCCTCTGGTCGACGGTGGCGTTCGCTATCGCCTCCTGGGCCTGCGGCGTCTCCAACAGCCTGACGATGCTGATTTTCTTCCGCGTGATACAGGGGATCGTCGCCGGTCCGCTGATCCCGCTGTCGCAAAGTCTGCTGCTCAGCAACTACCCGCCCGCCAAGCGGTCAATCGCGCTGGCGCTGTGGTCAATGACGGTGATCGTCGCGCCGATTTGCGGCCCGATTCTCGGCGGCTATATCAGCGACAACTACCACTGGGGCTGGATCTTCTTCATCAACGTGCCGATTGGCATCGCCGTGGTGGTGATGACGCTGCAAACGCTGCGCAACCGGGAAACCCGCACCGAACAGCGGCGGATCGACGGCGTGGGCCTGGCGCTGCTGATTATCGGTATCGGTAGCCTGCAGGTAATGCTCGACCGGGGTAAAGAGCTGGACTGGTTCGCCTCCAACGAGATCATCATCCTGACGATTGTCGCGGTGGTGGCGATAAGTTTCCTGATCGTCTGGGAGCTAACCGACGACAACCCCATCGTCGATCTGTCGCTCTTCAAGTCGCGAAACTTTACCATCGGCTGCCTGTGCATCAGCCTCGCCTATATGCTCTACTTCGGCGCTATCGTGCTGTTGCCGCAGCTATTGCAGGAGGTATACGGCTATACCGCGACCTGGGCCGGTCTGGCTTCGGCGCCGGTCGGGGTGATCCCGGTTATCCTGTCGCCGATTATCGGCCGCTTTGCGCATAAGCTGGATATGCGTCGGCTGGTCACCTTTAGCTTTATCATGTACGCGGTCTGTTTCTACTGGCGCGCATGGACCTTCGAACCGGGAATGGACTTTGGCGCCTCGGCGTGGCCGCAGTTTATCCAGGGCTTCGCGGTGGCCTGCTTCTTTATGCCGTTGACCACCATCACCCTGTCCGGCCTGCCGCCGGAAAGGCTGGCGGCGGCGTCGAGCCTGTCGAACTTCACGCGTACGCTGGCGGGGTCTATCGGCACCTCGATTACCACCACCATGTGGACGAACCGCGAGGCGCTGCACCATGCGCAGCTTACCGAATCGGTGACGCCATACAATCCCAACGCCCAGCAGATGTACGACCAGCTGCAGGGATTAGGAATGACGCAACAGCAGGCATCCGGCTGGATAGCGCAGCAGATTACCAACCAGGGGCTGATTATCTCCGCCAACGAAATTTTCTGGTTCTCGGCGGCGGTGTTTATCCTTCTGCTCGGGCTGGTATGGTTTGCCAGACCGCCGTTTAGCGCCGGGGGCGGCGGCGGCGGCGCGCATTAAGATTTACCCTGAAGGGATCTGCGGATCCCTTTTTTATTGCCCAAAACGCAGATTGTCCAGTTTGCGCTAGTCGATGTCCGGTTTGCTGGAGATCGCTTTTGCCCACCTCATGCACGATGAAGATCCGCTAAGAAGGAGAAAATCATGCTGACTCAACCCGGTGAAAAATACCGCCCCTATCCGCCGATCGCCCTGCCTGACCGCCGCTGGCCAGAGCAGCAAATAACCCGCGCCCCGCGCTGGCTCTCTACCGATCTGCGCGACGGCAACCAGGCGCTGGCCGAGCCGATGGATAGCGCGCGCAAGCTGCAGTTCTGGGATTTACTGCTGGAGTGTGGTTTTAAAGAGATTGAGGTCGCCTTTCCCTCCGCCTCACAAACCGACTTCAACTTTGTACGTCAACTGATTGAAGAACGGCGCATTCCGCAGGATGTGACGATTCAGGTGCTGACCCAGGCGCGGGAAGATTTGATCCTGCGTACGTTTGCCGCTCTGCGCGATGCCCACTGCGCTACCGTACACCTCTATAACGCCACCGCGCCGCTGTTTCGCGAGCTGGTTTTTGGAATGGACAAAGCGCAGGTGATCGACCTGGCGACCCGTGCGACCCGGCTTATCCGTCAGCAGTGCGAGCAGCATCCGCTGACCCGCTGGCAATACGAGTACTCTCCGGAAACCTTTTGCTTCACCGAGCCGGAATTCGCGCTGGAGATTTGCGAGGCGGTGGCGGAAATCTGGCAGCCCTGCGCCGAACGGCCGATGATTATCAATCTGCCCGCGACGGTAGAAGTGAGCACGCCCAACGTATATGCCGATCAAATTGAGCATTTTTGCCGTCACTTTTCGCGCCGTGCCGATGTGTGCATCAGCGTCCATCCGCATAACGATCGGGGTACCGGCGTTGCCAGCGCGGAGCTGGCGGTGATGGCAGGCGCCGACCGCGTCGAAGGCTGCCTGTTCGGCAACGGCGAGCGCACCGGTAACGTCTGCCTGGTGACGCTGGCGATGAATCTCTACAGCCAGGGCGTCGATCCCCGGCTCAAATTCTCCGGGATGAAGCGGGTGGTCGAAATCGTCGAAAGCTGCAATCAGATCCCGGTTCATCCGCGCCATCCCTGGGCGGGCAGTCTGGCCTACACCGCCTTTTCCGGCTCGCATCAGGATGCCATTAAAAAGGGATTCGATGCCCGCCGGCCCGGCGAACGCTGGGAAATGCCCTATCTGCCTATCGATCCGCAGGATATCGGCTGCAGCTACGAGGCGGTGATCCGCGTTAACAGCCAGTCCGGCAAAAGCGGGAGCGCATGGCTGATTGAACAGAATCATGGCCTCAAGCTTCCGCGTGCGCTGCAGCAGGATTTTAGCCTGCACGTCCAGCACGAAACCGACGCTCACGGGAAAGAGATGACCCAGAATGCGCTATGGCAGCTGTTTCGCGCGCGCTACGGACTGCTCCCCCAGCCGCCGCTTGCGCTGCTGGATTACCAAAGCGATAGCCAGCAGGACGGCCAGCTTTCTCTGCAGGCTACCCTGCGCATCGCCGGTGAAACGCGACGACTGCAGAGCCGCGGCAACGGCCTGCTGTCCGCCGCCGCCGCCGGGCTGAGCGTCCTGTTAAGGCAAAACTTCGTGATTAAAGATTATCATGAGCACACCCTGGGTGAACGCAGCGACAGCCGTTCAGTGGCCTATATTCGCTGCATCTTCCCGAATGGCGAGAGCCGTTGGGGGGTCGGAATTGATAACGATGTGGCGCGCGCCTCGCTGCAGGCGCTGTGCAACGCGATGAGCGAAAACCATCACTCCGGCGAGCGGAAGTAATCGCTGGGGGTCACGCCTAACACCCGGCGAAACATGGCGCTAAAAGCGCTGTGGCTGCCGTAGCCGAGATCCAGCGCCACCCGCAGTACCGAATGCCCCTGCGCCAGGCGAACCAGCGCTTCCATCAGCTTCGCCCGGCGCACCCACTCGCTCCAGGTGAGCGTGGTCTGCTGCTGAAAATGGCGATTCAGCGTGCGCTCGCTCATGCTGCTCTCTTTCGCCGCCGCGGCGCTGCCCCACGGCTCTCCTGGCGCTTCTCGTACCTTCTGGCATAAACGGCGCAGCGCTTCGCTTTGCGGCTCCGGCAGGCCAAACGGCAGCACCGCCATACCGCGAATCTCATCGAGGATCAGTTCGTAGATTCGTTCATCGCGGCTGCCCGGCGCGTAAGATTCCGCCAGCGTCAGCGACGCGACAATCAGTTCACGCAGCAGCGGAGTGATCTGTACTATCTGGCAGGTTGAAGGGAGATCGGCGCGGGCAAGGGGATCGATAAACAGGGTTCGCGCAGCCGCCGCGCCGGTAATCCGTAGCGTATGCGGCGTACCGGCGGGAAGCCAGACGCCTCGCCCCGGCGGCACAACCCAATAACCCTGCGCGGTTTCCACCCGTACTACGCCGCTGAGGATATGTAACAGCTGAGCGCAATCGTGCTGATGCCAGGGTTCGCTATCGCCATGGGCATAATCATGGGCAAAGGGCACCAGTGAACGATGCTGGAAGTTGAGGGTTAAAGTTGTCGACATTGCGGCGTTGATGAATTGCGGCCCGGCAGCGTTCGCCGGGCCGTAGCGATAGCACTAGATGTGCAGCTCTTGCAGTTTTTCTTTCGGCAGCGCCAGCTCGTCGTTGCTGTTGACGCGGACATCACGCTCAATGATATGGCGAGCGATTTCCTGGGCTTCTTCCAGCGAGTGCATGGTGTAGGTTCCGCACTGGTAAACGTTCAGCTCCGGGATCTGGTTCTGATCTTTCACCTTCAGCACGTCGGCCATCGCCGCTTTCCAGGCATCCGCGACGCGCTGCTCGTCCGGCGTACCGATCAGGCTCATATAGAACCCGGTACGGCAGCCCATCGGAGAGATGTCGATAATTTCCACACCATTGCCGTTCAGGTGATCGCGCATAAAGCCGGCAAACAGGTGCTCAAGGGTGTGAATACCTCTTTCCGGCATCACTTCCTGGTTTGGTACGCAGAATCGCAGATCGAAAACGGTGATTTCATCGCCGTGAGGCGTGTTCATTTTCTTCGCCACGCGCACCGCAGGCGCTTCCATTCGGGTATGGTCGACTGTGAAACTATCTAACAACGGCATTCTTCACCTCCGATAGTGATTTTTTTAAAAATAAAATGAACTCTTTTTGAGGCAGCGAGTCTGAGTATATGAAAGACGCGCATTTATTATCATCATCATCCCTGAATCAGAGATGAAAGTTTGGCCACAGTGATGTGGCCGTTTTCTTTTTTACGGCTCGTAAAACTACGCATGCCTCGCCAGTAGCGCTTCAAACGACTCGCTGTCCGCCGCTTCCACCTTCTTCTGACGCTGTACCGACGCTTCGCGTTCGGCAGCAAAATCCGCTTCGCTTAAAATTTCCAGCGGCTCTTCGCGCAGCATCGTCCGATACCGATCGGCCAGCTCTCTGCCGGTACCGCCAATCCCCTCTTCAAGCATAGAACGCAGAACGCGCGCCGAGAAGGTTAATTCCGGGTTGTCAAAGCAGGCGACCAGCTCATCGCAGGCCTGCTGATAAGCCTGACATCCGTGGATGCTATCCAGCGTTTGCGCCACGCGGCGTAAATCGCGGAACAGATCTTTGCCGACCTGAGCCAGCGGGTACTGGGCGGTTTCGCAGCCAATACCCAACGTCAGGCCCGGCTTGCGGCCTTCCAGAATCACCCGATTCCAGTTAGTGCGCGTGCACAGCAGCTCGTCGCTGCTCATTTCCGGCGCATCGGCCAGCACGCACCAGACCATAAACAGATCGAGGAAACGTACCTGCTGTTCGTCAACGCCAATCGGTGAGAACGGGTTGATATCCAGGGAGCGGACTTCGATATATTCAATGCCGCCGCGCAGCAGCGCGTCGGAAGGCGTTTCACCGCTGCGGGTCACGCGTTTCGGCCGAATCGGCGCGTACAGCTCGTTTTCGATCTGCAGCACGTTGCTGTTAATTTGCAGACGCTTGCCGTCTTTCTCCAGCCCGATATTCTCATACTCTTCGGATGGCGTTTTAATCGCCCGCTTCAATCCTGCCACATACTCATGCAGATCGTTAAACGTAATTCCGAGATTGCTTTGCGACTTATTGGTATAGCCGAGGTCGCTCAGGCGCAATGAGGTCGCATAAGGCAGGTAGTACATGCCGTTGCCGGCTTTCTCAAACGGCAGCGTGGTCGGCTTCCCTTGCAGGAACGACGAACAAATAGCCGGGGAAGCGCCGAACAGGTACGGGATGACCCACCCAAAACGATAGTAGTTGCGAATAGATCGGAAATAGCCGGCAGAAATGGCCTCTTTCCCGCTTTCAGCATCCTCGACGCCGCACCTGGCCTGCCAGAAAGCCATCGGCAGAGAGAAGTTATAGTGCACGCCGGAGATCGTTTGCATAAGCGCGCCGTAGCGATTCTTCAATCCTTCGCGATACAGCGTTTTCAGACGGCCGATATTTGAGCTGCCGTACTGCGCCAGCTCAATATCCTGGCCGGGCGCGATATAGCACGGCATGCTCAGCGGCCACATTCGCTCGTCGCCTATATGGCGCGCGGTATAGCGATGAACATCGCGCATGAAGGTGAGCATATGCTGAATATCGCCATCAACCGGCGTAATAAACTCCAGCAAAGCTTCGGCAAAATCGGTGGTAATCCATTTATGAGTCAGCGCTGAACCCAGTGCTTCCGGATGGCCGGTAGTGGCCAGCGTGCCATCAGCGTTGACGCGCAGCGTTTCGCGCTCTAGACCGCGTTGAATACCCTGCAGCGCCTGCGGATTTTTTTCCAGCCAGGCCAGCGCCTGTGATACGTCCGGGATCAATTTGACCTCCCGCCTGTCGAAATCGTTTGAATTAGCATAATTGTAATGGTTGAACAATCAGTCCAATTAGTGCCACCACGTCATGCCCTGAAGCGTTATCGCCGCAACGACGATATAGCGTAATGCTTTGCCAAGGCATAAAAAAAAGAGCACTGGTCCCCAGGAAATGCGCATCCATCCCGCCAGTAAACACAGCAAATCGCCTATAACAGGCGCCCAGCTTAATAATAGCGTGACCGCGCCGTAACGCCTCAGCCAGCCGCTCGCCTTCTCCTGCCAGCGCGATGTCTTGCGCAGCGGAAACAGGCGCCCCAGAATAACGTTAGTTACCCCTCCAAGGCTATTACCGATTATTGCTATTAAAACCAGTAACCACGGCTGGCTAACCCCCGCCAGCAGCATGGCGATCAACACCACTTCCGAGTTGCCGGGAAGCAGCGTTGCGCTTAGAAAGCTACTGGCAAACAGCGATATCAGCGACAGCGAGTCGCTCACAGCAATCGCACGTCCACGGCATCCATTCCGGCGCGCTTCGCCGCCTGCAGCCCGAAGTCCGCATCTTCAAAGACCACGCACTTCTCCGCCGCAACGCCCATGCGCTCTGCGCAAAGTAAGAAAGTATCAGGTGCGGGTTTATGGTTGGCGACATGATCCGCGGCAACCACCGCCGAGAAGTAGTGACGCAGACCCAGATGAGCCAGCAGCGCTTCAGCAACGGCGCTCTCGCTGCCGGTACCGACTGACATCGGACGACGACCGTGCCACTCTTTGACCACCTCAATAAGCGGTAAAGGACGGACGCTATCAAGCAGCATCGCTTTCACAGCGGCAGTTTTTTCCTGCGCCAGAAGATGAGGATCTAAATCAGCCTGATTTAATTCAATAATGGCCTGAGCAATCCGCCAGGTTGGAGATCCGTTAAGCGCGACCATGGCCTGCATATCGAAACGCATGCCGTAACGTCCCAGAACCTCGTCCCATGCCTTACGATGCGTCGGCTCGGTATCGAGGATCGTGCCATCCATATCAAAAATCAGTCCTGCATAACGTTCGTACATCGTCTTCTCACCAACCGGTTAAGGAGGTGTTACTGTAACGCAAAAGGTCAGGTTTGTCGCTGCCAGCGGTAGATGCAACAAGGGCGCTCTGTGGCGCCCTTGCTAATAACAGTGCAGTCTGCTGCGATTATTTGATTCTTAAATCGTTCTCAACCACGCGAACACCCTGCACTTTTCTCGTGACTTCGACCGCACGTTTAGCGCTATCGGCCGATGAGACAAAGCCGCTGAGCTGTACGCGACCTTTAAAGGTCTGGACGCTAATTTCTGAAGACTTTATCTCTTTGTCATTGAAGAGCGCGGTTTTTACTTTAGTCGTAATGACGGTATCGTCAATGTAACCACCGGTACTCTCCTTTGTGGACGAACCGGCACAGCCCACCAGCGATACGGCCACCAGCAGCGTCGCGCAAAACGCGGTTATTGCTTTGAACCATTTCATGGATTTCTCTCCTTGCACTTATCTCACCCAAAATCAGATCGATATACAGGAATAAATTATAGTGGAAAGAGGGAGTTGCCAATGAAAAAAGTGCTGAAGAATAAGGTGAATTATTGCGCTTAACATGCTTGAGATAAAGAGGAGGAACTGAAGAATATTTATTATGAAGAGAATAGGGTGCATCCGGAAGCATGACTCACTCGGTTCGCCCTGCGGGCCGTTGCTAAAGCAACGTTATCCTCCCTGGTGCTGGCGATCATCTCGCAGACCGTGAAACAACCGCGTGGCTGTTATGTCGGAGAATATGGTGCATCCGGGAGGATTCGAACCTCCGACCGCTCGGTTCGT
>NZ_JACVUU010000038.1:0-44068 GCF_016516145.1 Klebsiella sp. S69
AAACGCCGTAGCGCCGATGGTAGTGTGGGGTCTCCCCATGTGAGAGTAGGGCATTGCCAGGCATCAAACAAGTAAAAAGCCCATCCGTCAGGATGGGCTTTTTGCGTTTTCGCTCCTGCGTAAATATCCTTTTTCCTGGCTGGTAATGGCAATTTATCCGTTTGACGTTATCTGAGGGGAGGGGCTTTGCCCGGCTTTTAGTCGCGGGTGATACCGTTAAGCATCGCGGAACTTACCTTCGGGGAAGCGGTACCGGATAACCCTCCGGCACCTTTTATGGCAGAGAAGAAGGCGTTAACGGGTTAAGGCTACAATACCGAGCGTCAGGCCAGCTACCGCAGCTGCGCCGCCGGCAATCGCGCCAGCGGTTTCCCAGTTATCCTGAGTTGTTCCTTTCACACAAGTATTGGTATGGACGAGTCTACCTTCAGAGTCATAAACCGGTACGCACGGAGAGTCATGTGCACAGCCGGCAAGTAGCGTAGCCAGCAATGCCACTATAATAAATTTGTTCATGATGTTACCTCTAAATAATCCGCTTCGCTGTAGTGGCGAACCCACGTACATACGGAACAGCTTATTTTATCATCAGAAATATAGTTGGCCGCCAGAGTAAATAATCTCAATTTATGACTAACGTAAATATTATTAAGAAAGACAGATGATTATGAGTAAATAATGTGTATTGCGGAGCGAGGGGATGTTAAAGAATAATAAATGCATTTAATATCAGTGAGATAGATATTTATTTTCAGGCAAGAAAAAAGGCACCGGATGGGTGCCCTGGAAAGAATATTTAGCCTATGTGCCTGGTAAAGCGCCGCCTTACTACCACAAAGAAGACCGGGACAAAGAATATAGCCAGCAATGTTGCCGTCAACATTCCGCCCATAACTCCGGTACCTACTGCATTTTGAGCTCCGCTGCCTGCGCCATGGCTAATAACCAGAGGCAGAACACCTAGAATAAAAGCCAGGGAAGTCATCAGGATAGGACGTAGACGCATACGGGATGCTTCCAGTGTGGCTTCGATAATGCCCTTGCCTTCTTTATCCATCAGGTCTTTGGCAAACTCTACGATAAGAATCGCGTTTTTCGCAGAGAGGCCAATAGTGGTTAATAAACCTACCTGGAAATAAACGTCATTATTAAGCCCGCGTAACGACGCCGCGAGTAATGCTCCAACAACGCCTAATGGTACGACGAGCATGACAGAGAAGGGAATCGACCAGCTTTCATAAAGCGCCGCAAGACACAGAAAGACGACAATCAGCGAAATGGCATACAGGGCTGGCGCCTGATTACCCGATAAACGTTCTTGATAGGACATTCCCGTCCAGTCGTAACCAATACCGGCAGGAAGCTTGCTGGCTAGCTGTTCCATTAAAATCATCGCATCACCGGTACTTTTCCCCGGCGCCGCTTCCCCCAAAACTTCCATAGAGGGTAAACCATTGTAGCGCTCCAGGCGCGGTGAACCATAAACCCAGCGCGAGGTCACGAATGCGGAGAACGGGACCATCTCGCCGTTCGCGCTGCGAACGTACATATTATTGATATCGCTCGGCAGCATACGGAATTTAGCATCGGCCTGAACGTAGACTTTTTTCACGCGTCCATGGTCAATAAAGTCGTTAACGTAGTAGCCGCCTAGCGCCGCGGAAATGGTCTCATTGATATCGGATAGCGAAATACCCAGAGCCTGAGCTTTCTCCTGATCGACATCAAGCTTGAATTGCGGCGTGTCTTCGAGCCCGTTGGGGCGAACGCGTACCAGCTGGTCAGGGTATTCTCTCACCATACCCAGAAGTTGATTACGGGCCTGGGTTAATGCGCTATGGCCCAGGTTACCCTGATCGATAAGCTCAAAATCAAAACCGGTAGCCGTACCCAGCTCGATAATTGCCGGCAGGTTGAAAGGAAAGACCATAGCATCTTTAATCTGACTAAAGGCAACGGTAGCCCGTTTGATGATTGCCTCAACACCATTCTCTGCGCCGCTGCGCTCTTCCCATGGCTTCAGGCTGACAAACGCCATACCGGAGTTTTGGCCCTGACCGCTAAAGCTAAAGCCGTTAACGGTAAAGACGCTTTCAACGTTCGCCTTCTCTTTATGCAGATAGTAATCGGTAACCGTATCAAGAACCTTCTGCGTGCGTTCCTGCGTTGCGCCTGAAGGGAGCTGGATCATGGTCATAAATACCCCCTGATCCTCATCCGGCAAGAAAGAGGTGGGCAGGCGCATAAACAATACCGCCATACCCACAACGATTAGCAAATAGATGCTCAGATAGCGCCCGGTACAGCGCAGGATCCCACTCACGCTGTTGGTGTAGTGATTCACGCTACGATCGAATTTCGCATTAAACCAGCCAAAAAATCCTTTTTTCTCATGATGATCGGCTGATGCGGGTTTCAGTAAGGTGGCACAAAGCGCGGGGGTCAGGATCAGCGCCACCAGTACGGACAGCGCCATCGCGGAGACGATGGTGATAGAAAACTGCCGATAAATCGCCCCCGTAGAGCCGCCAAAGAAGGCCATCGGGACAAACACCGCCGATAGCACCATGGCAATACCCACCAATGCCCCCTGGATTTGCGACATCGATTTTTCCGTCGCCTCTTTTGGGGAGAGCTTCTCTTCTACCATCACGCGTTCGACGTTTTCCACTACCACGATAGCATCGTCGACCAGCAGGCCTATTGCCAGCACCATGCCAAACATCGTTAGCGTATTGATGGAGTAACCGAATGTTGCCAGCACGGCAAAGGTGCCAAGCAGAACGACCGGAACCGCGATAGTGGGGATCAGAGTAGCCCGGATATTCTGTAAGAACAGATACATCACAAGGAAGACGAGGATGATGGCTTCAAATAGCGTCTTCACCACCTCGTGGATAGAGATTTTCACAAACGGCGTGGTGTCGTAAGGATAGACGACCTTCATCCCCTGTGGGAAGTACGGCTGCAGTTCGGCAAGCTTCGCTTTTATCGCCGCGGCGGTATCAAGGGCATTAGCGCCGGTCGCAAGTTTAATTCCCAGGCCTGAAGCTGGCTTGCCATTGATTCTTGCGACGACGTTATAGTTTTCTCCGCCCAGTTCAATGCGTGCCACATCTTTCAGATGCACGACTGACCCGTCGGCGTTCACTCGCAGAGTTACTTTGCCAAATTCTGCGGGGTCCTTCAATCGCGTCTGGGCAATGATGGATGCATTTAGCTGCTGGCCTTTAAGGGCCGGAGTGCCGCCAAGCTGCCCTGCAGCAATCTGATCGTTTTGGATTTTAAGCTGGTTAATGACGTCAACAGGCGTCAAATTGTACTTATTCAGCAGGTTTCCATCC
Organism: Klebsiella sp. S69; assembly: GCF_016516145.1. Lineage (NCBI taxonomy): Bacteria > Pseudomonadati > Pseudomonadota > Gammaproteobacteria > Enterobacterales > Enterobacteriaceae > Klebsiella > Klebsiella sp. S69. The sequence goes on from NZ_JACVUU010000038.1 coordinate 3,345, forward strand.
AGCCAGATGCGCATTGCATACTGTGCGCCGAAGAGCTGTACATCACCCACGCCGTTAAGGCGGCTGATGGTATCTTTGACGTTCGAGGCCACATAGTCAGAGATATCATCCTGAGTGGTGCTGGGGTTATCGGAGATGAAACCAGCGACCATTAAGAAGCTACTGCTTGATTTCTCGACGCTAATCCCCTGCTGCTGTACTTCCTGAGGCAGTAGCGGCGTTGCCAGCTGGAGTTTATTCTGTACCTGAACTTGCGCAATATCCGGATCCGTACCCGAGGTAAAGGTCAGCGTAATGGTCACGCCGCCGGCAGAATCGCTGGTTGAGGACATATACATCAGGTTATCAATACCGTTCATGTTCTGTTCGATAACCTGAGTCACCGTATCCTGTACGGTTTGGGCATCCGCGCCAGGGTAGGTGGCGGAGATAGCGACCGCAGGCGGTGCGATGGTCGGGTATTGTGCTATCGGGAGCTGCATAATCGCGAGGCCGCCGGCAATCATCATGATAATTGCCAGCACCCAGGCGAAAACCGGGCGATGGATAAAAAACTTAGACATAGGGATTCGTACCTTATTGCGCGACAGTCGTCGCGGTATCCTCTTCGGCCTTCACCGTGACGCCGGGACGCACTTTCTGCAGACCGCTGACAATGACCTTTTCACCGGCTTTCAGACCGCTCGTGATTAACCACTTATCGCCAATCGCCTGCGAGGCGGTGACTGGCCGCGTTTCAACCTGGTTTTTGTCATTGACGAGCATCACGCTGGCATCACCGCGCGGCGTACGGGTTACCCCCTGCTGAGGAACGAGAATAGCGTCTGGTGAAATACCTTCGTCGATGCGAGCGCGAACAAACATTCCTGGCAGCAGAGCATGCTGTGGGTTGGGGAAGATCGCGCGCAGCGTAATAGAGCCGGTGCTCTCATCTACCGTAACATCGGAGAACTGCAGGGTGCCCCGCAGCGCATAAGGTTGACCGTTTTCCATAATCAGCTGCACGCTTTTAGTTCCACTGCCCTGCTGCAGACTCTCCTGCTTCAGGCGCATGAAATCATTACTGGACTCGGTAACATCGACATAAATAGGATCGAGCTGCTGTACCGTCGCCATTGCATCAGCCTGACCATTTGTCACCAGTGCGCCTTCGGTTACGCTGGATTTGCCGATGCGACCGCCGATAGGTGAAGTCACTTTGGTGTACGCCAAATCAATGCGCGCGCTTTCAACGGCGGCTTTTGTTGCGATAACATCGGCATCCGCCTGGCGGGCCGTCGCTACTGCCTGATCGTATTCCTGTTGACTGATATATTTTGTGCCGAGAAGAGGCGCATAACGTTTGACCGTTAAATGGGCGATAGCCGCTGCGGCCTCTGCTTTCGCTTCATCACCCTTTGCGCTGTTATAAGCTGCCTGATAGGTCGCCGGATCGATTTGATAGAGAGACTGTCCAGCGGCGACATCGCTACCTTCGACAAAGTTACGATGCAGGATAATGCCGCTAACCTGCGGGCGAACTTCCGCTACGCGGTAAGCTGATGTCCGGCCAGGTAGCTCCGTGGTCACGGACAGCGGCGCGCTGTTCACCACATAAACGGAGACCTGAGGTATCTGCGCATGCGGTTGCCGATCGCCTGAATCATCACAGCCGCTGAGCAGGAGGGCCGGGATGATGAGGCTGGATAAAAGTGTAACCCTGACGTGACGTGTCATTGCTGTTCCTTATAGATTTTGAGCCAGGCTTGGCCACGAATCTGTGCAAGAAATAATGAATTAAAATGCGGTTTGGTATCCTACAAATAAAAAACGGTGGATGTAAGAAATAGTTATTTTTTAGCCATCAGCAAGGCACGCAAAAACAAAATATCGGTGATTATGTTTTGAGAATGATCTCAATTTAAAATTTGCTTACACTGATATTTAATCGGTGAATAAATTTCTTTTAATTATTCTTGTGGTGTATTTATTTGCATTTCACTTGAGATTTAACTTATCTGTATTTTTGCTAAACAATATTCATTGTCAGATGTTAGGTTTATACGTATTCACTTATTTCCCACACTCTTAATCTGGCGTAGAGCGGAGCACCGTATGCCTAGAAGAACGAAAGAAGATGCGTTAAAGACGCGGCAGCTTTTGATTGAGTCAGCCATTCAACAGTTTGCCCTACGCGGCGTGACCGGTACAACGTTAGCCGATATCGCTGATGCTGCTGGCGTGACGCGGGGAGCAGTCTACTGGCACTTTTCCAGCAAAGCGGAACTCTTTAATGAAATGTGGCAACAGCAGCTTCCGTTACGTGATCTGCTTAAACATGAATTTACCTCTTCACACGCTCAGGACCCGCTCAGCAGGCTACGAGAAAAATTTATTATCGGTCTGCAATATATCGCCATTAATCCCCGTCAACGTGCGCTAATGCAAATTCTGTATCAGAAGTGTGAGTTTTCCAGCGAGATGATATCCGAGGCTGAGATTCGCAAAAAAATTGGTTTTAGCTATCCCGTTATTCGCAGTGTTTTACAGCTCTGCATTCGTAACGGATTATTACCAGAGGAAACCAACATTGAAATTTCATTAATTGTATTACATAGCGCATTTGTCGGTATTATTAAAAACTGGCTCGTAGAGCCCGGAAAATTCGACCTGTATCATCAGGCTCCCGCTTTGGTTGATAATATTATGTCGGTCCTTTGCGGAACCCGCGGGCTACAGGCGATAGTCAATCATTAAAGCGGATGTAATAAAAAAGGCGCTTCCCCATGCCGAAGAGCGCCTTTTATATCAAACATTTAACTGATTAGTATCAGTTCATGCCGTATTTTTTCAGCTTTTTACGCAGAGTACCACGGTTGATGCCCATCATCAGGGCAGCACGGGTCTGGTTACCGCGGGTGTATTGCATCACCATGTCCAACAGGGGCTGTTCTACTTCAGCCAGTACCAGCTCATACAGGTCATTAACATCCTGACCGTTCAGTTGAGCAAAATAGTTCTTCAGTGCCTGTTTAACCGAGTCACGCAGGGGCTTTTGAGTTACCTGATCCTGAGAGTTAACGGTAGAAACGGTCAGTACGTCAGAATTTACGCGTTGTTCGAACATAGTTCTGTCAGCTCTTTATTTCTATTACGCAAAATTTTCGAAGTATGCCTCCAACGCCTCCAGCTGTTCGCTGGAATCTTCTATGGCGTTGAATGTGCGCCGAAACTGGTCATCTGGAGCGTGTTCCTGCAGATACCAGGATACGTGTTTGCGTGCGATTCGGTACCCTTTTGCGTGGCCGTAAAAGCCATGCAGTTCCCGAACGTGTGCACAAAGCAAGCGCTTAACCTCTGCCAGGGGCAGCGGGGGCAGCAGCTCTCCAGTGTCCAGATAGTGCTGGATTTCCCGAAAGATCCAGGGTCTTCCCTGAGCCGCACGGCCTATCATAAGGGCATCAGCCCCCGTATAGTCGAGCACGGCTCTGGCTTTAAGCGGGTCAGTAATGTCGCCATTCGCGATAACCGGAATGGAAACTTTCTGCTTAACTGCCCGAATACTGTCGTACTCAGCGTCTCCGTTAAACAAGCAGGCGCGGGTGCGTCCGTGAATAGTCAGAGCCTGAATGCCACATTCTTCAGCCAGTTGGGCAATTTCTACACAGTTACGGTGTTCCGGTTCCCAACCGGTGCGAATCTTGAGAGTTACGGGAACGTCCACTGCTTTGACGACCGCCGTCAGGATCGACTTCACCTGGTCGGGGTACTGCAAGAGGGCTGAACCTGCAAGCTTACGATTCACTTTTTTAGCCGGACATCCCATATTGATATCAATAATTTGGGCGCCGCTTTCCACGTTAATACGGGCGGCTGCAGCCATCTCTTCCGGCACGCTGCCGGCGATTTGCACGGTACGAATACCGGGCTCATCAACGTGCACCATCCGTAAGCGGGACTTGTCGCTCTCCCAGACCTGCGGGTTGGAGGACATCATCTCGGATACGGTCAACCCTGCTCCCATCTCGTAACACAGCGTCCGGAATGGTCTGTCAGTAATGCCAGCCATAGGCGCTGCGATAAGTCGATTTCTGAGCTGGTAGTGTCCGATGCGCATGAGTTAAGAAATGACCATACTGTGACTGCAAGGCGGCGTATATTACGCATTTTTTGCACGAGATGAAAGGCCAAACTTTGAGCAATCCACTGAGGTGGATCAAAGAATCGCCGTCCAGGTCGATACTCATGAATAATTAGCTTTATAAATCATTGCATTAAAAATATGTGATGAATTTATCTACACATATATTTTTGCATAACTTCTCATTTTTTCTTCCCGGCCCGGGGTGTGGACAAGATAATCTGCTGAATTAATCAGCAAATTATCTTGGCTTTATGTGAGTTAGCTCTCATTTCAGTACATGATCGTGAAGCGTATCTGATGTTTACTCAATGACGACGCGACCATTCAGCGGCTGCACCGGACGATTATTATCGTGATGCATGGTGTGGCTAAATTTTGCCAGCTGCGCGGCAGACAACGTTAGCGGATGCTTAAGGACAATCCAGGTTACCCCTTCAGAGCAGGGCGGAGTAGTCAGAGAGCCGCTGAATCGCCAGTATGTCTTGTCCGCAGGAAGCAGGGCGTTGAGGTCCATTTGCGTGCTGACCTTCGCATTCTGCTCCGCTTTTTCCGGCATAGTAGCCCACAGTTTGTTCAGCTCGCTATTTTCCGCCCCCTGGTCAAACATCACCGCTACGACAGTGATGGCCCCTTGAGCGTTGGTATGGACCAGGTGCATCTCCATCGCATAGTGCTTACCGTGAACGGTATTTTCGCTCGGGGCATGGAAATGGAACTGCTGAAGGGTAAATGGCGTACCGTCAATTGTAATGGTGTCCGCTGTGGTAGTTTTTAACCCGGCCTGAATGGTGTGACCATTGTTGATGAGCGTAATTGGGCCATCAATATAGTGGGTTTCCAACGGTGACAGGTGCGCTTTGAACGTGGTATCGATGTTGATGGGAGATTGGTTCATGCCGCTCTGGCAGGTTTTGTACTCTTCACTGAGCGCTCCCCAGTGCTCCGGCGAACCTTCGCCTTCATAGCCCCAATGGGAAGCAAAAACCGTAATGGGCATCATGCTTAACACCAACAATGCCGCCTTGCCTAAAGATGTTTTCATATAATTCGTCCAATGAATAAGATGATGATTTTATTGGTAACTACAATATGTTACCGCATCATCTTATTCTTATTGGGCGAATGATTTTGTACAGAAAACGCGAAAAGTTGTGGCCTGCGATGAGGCCACAAGGAGAGATTACTTTTTAATACCGGTAATCCGGCACCACTCCTCTTTCTCCACGACGGGATCGAGATTAAAGAGGTCGGCGTATGCCTCACAAACGCTTTCCGCCTGGCTGGCAAGGATGCCGGAAAGCCCCAGCAGACCGCCTGTAACCGGCAGCACGCTGATAAGCGGGGCTAGCTCGCGTAATGGGCCAGCCAGAATGTTTGCGACCACGACATCGGCTTTCATCGCCTCTGGCTGATCTTTAGGCAGATACAGTTCCAGGCGTTCAGAGACCCCGTTGCGCTCGGCGTTATCGCGGCTGGCCTGAATCGCCTGCGGATCGATATCAATACCAATCGCTTTCGCTGCGCCCAGCTTTAAGGCCGCAATGGCCAGAATGCCTGAGCCGCAGCCAAAATCGATGATCGTTTTGCCTGCGAGATCGAGTCCATCCAGCCATTCGAGGCACATTGCCGTTGTGGGATGCGTACCGGTACCAAACGCCAGGCCCGGATCGAGCATCACGTTAACGGCGTTTTCATCCGGCACATCCCGCCAGCTCGGGCAGATCCACAGGCGTTTACCGAAGCACATAGGGTGGAAGTTATCCATCCATTCGCGCTCCCAGTCTTTATCTTCCAGTTGTTCGATTTTATGCACGAAACCGGCGCCCAGCAGCGGATGCTGCTCCAGAATCGCGACCACTTCTTGCATGTCTGTTTCAGCGTCAAACAGGCCGATAACATCAGTATCGCCCCACAGACGGGTCTCGCCCGGCAGAGGTTCGAATACCGGCGTGTCGTGCGTATCCTGGAAAGTAATGGAAACGGAACCCGCTTCCATCAGTGCATCGCTCAGTTCTTCCGCGTTCGCGCCGGTAGTGTTCAGTTTCAGTTGGATCCATGGCATGGCAAAACTCTTTATTTATCAGTAGTCAATACGGCGGCTTGCGGGGCGGAGGTTCCGAAGCGGTTTCCGACCAGGAAAGCCAATAAACTTAACAGTAACGAGGGCACTATCGGATGGAAGCCCAGGTACTGAAGATTAAAAGTGGCGAGTATGGCATAGAGTACGCCGCCGACGATCATCGCGCTCAATGCGCCTTTCGCGTTCGCTCGTTCCCAGTACAGGCCCAGCACCAGCGGCCATAAGAACACGGCCTCCAGGCCGCCGAACGCCAGCAGGTTGAGCCAGATAATCATCTCAGGCGGACGCCAGGCTGCCAGCAGCAGTAAAGCGCCCAACAGCAGGGTGATCGTTGCCGACATCCGCTTCAACCGGGTTTCATTTGTTATCTGCTCGGGGCGCAGATTCAGATACAGATCTTTAATGATCGTAGCGGAACTTTGCAGCAGTTGAGCGTTGATCGTCGACATAATGGCGGCCATTGGCGCAGCGAGGAAGATCCCGGCGGCAAATGGCGGCAATACTTTCACCATGAGGGTAGGGATGACCAGATCCGGCACCGTCAGATCCGGGATCACCGCGCGGCCGAGCGCTCCGGCAAGGTGCATACCAAACATCAGGATCGCGACGACTACTGTGCCAATGATAATTCCCCGGTGAACCGCTTTGCTGTCTTTATAGGAGATGCAGCGAACGGCGGTGTGCGGAAGGCCAATCACCCCGAAGCAGACCAGCACCCAAAAAGAGGTCATAAAGGTGGGAGAAAGAATATCATCAGCACCCTGCGGAGAGACCAGCTTAGGATCGATAGTTTGCAGCGTTTCTACCGCATTATGTAGCCCGCCAGCCGCATGCACGACGCCAACCAGCAGAACAATCGTTCCTATCAGCATTACCATCCCCTGGAGGGTGTCATTGAGGACGCTGGCACGAAAACCGCCGAACGCGGTATAAAGTGCGATACTGACGCCAAAAATCAGCAGGCCGGTTTCGTAGGGGATGCCCGCCGCGGTTTCCAGCAGGCGCGCCCCGCCGATGAACTGCACCGTCATTGCCCCAACAAAAGCAACCAGTAGGCTCAGGCTCGCAAGCCAGACCAGCAGGCGGCTTTGATAGCGGGCAAAGAGCATATCGTTCAGCGTTACGGCATTATAACGTCGCGCCAGAATGGCGAATTTCTTACCCAAAATTCCCAGCGAGAGCCAGATAGCAGGAAGCTGGATCATCGCCAGCAGTACCCAGCCGAGACCATATTTATAGGCCGCGCCGGGGCCGCCTATAAACGAGCTTGCGCTGATATAGGTAGCCGTAAGCGTCATGGCTAATACAATGCCGCCCATCGAGCGGCTACCGAGGAAATACTCGTTCAGGAAGGAACCCGTTACGCGCTTACGCATCGCATAGATGGAGAGAGCAAACACCACCAGCAGGTAGGCGACAAGCGGCAGTATGACTTCAAGCTGCATCGTCATCCTCCAGAGGAATATCGCGATAAATCAGTTTTACCATTGCCCAGCACAGCAGGATAAACACCAGCGGTACCAGCAGGCAGGCCATTTCAAACCAGTGCGGCAGGCCGGTTATGCCAATACCGGCGCCCGGCAAATAGGCGGCAGCCAGCCAGGCCGCAAGATAAAGAAGGGTTAGCCACAGCGCCCAGCGCGCCTCTTTATGGGCCTGAACAAAACGTTTGTCCATTTTTTGTCCCTTGAGGATGAAGAAAGCGGGGATTGTACCGCATGGAAAAGCGGAGAGGAGAGAAAAAGAAAAAAGGCCGGATTATCCGGCCTTTTGCAGCAGTAAGAGAATTACTTCTCCTGCAATCCGAGTTTTTTCTCCAGATAGTGGATATTGGTGCCACCATTCTGGAAATGTTCGTCGTTCATGATGCGGATCTGCAGATCTACGTTGGTTTTGATGCCATCGATAATCAGCTCCTGCAGCGCATTTTTCATGCGGGCAATCGCGACATCACGGTTTTCACCATAGCAGATCAGCTTGCCGATCATTGAGTCATAGTACGGAGGTACGGTGTAGCCTGCGTAGATATGAGACTCCCAGCGTACGCCAAAACCGCCCGGCGCGTGGAAGCGGGTAATTTTACCCGGGCTCGGCAGGAAGGTGTTCGGGTCTTCGGCGTTGATACGGCATTCCACCGCATGGCCTTTAACCATAACTTCTTCCTGCTTGATGGACAGCGGCTGACCAGCAGCGATGCGCAGCTGTTCTTTAATCAGATCGACGCCGGTGATCATCTCGGTTACCGGGTGTTCTACCTGAATACGGGTGTTCATTTCGATGAAATAGAACTCGCCGTTTTCGAACAGGAACTCAAAAGTACCCGCCCCGCGATAGCCGATATCGACGCACGCTTTGGAGCAACGCTCGCCGATATAGCGACGCAGTTCCGGAGTAATGCCCGGCGCCGGTGCCTCTTCGACGACCTTCTGGTGACGACGCTGCATGGAGCAGTCGCGCTCAGCCAGATAGATAGCGTTGCCCTGACCGTCAGCCAGTACCTGGATCTCGATGTGGCGAGGATTCTCCAGGTATTTCTCCATATACACCATGTCGTTGTTAAAAGCGGCTTTTGCTTCCGCTTTGGTCATGGAGATGGATTGAGCCAGCTCAGCATCGCTGCGCACGACGCGCATACCGCGACCGCCGCCGCCGCCGGAGGCTTTGATAATCACCGGGTAGCCAATGCGTTTGGCATGGGCGCGGTTAACGTCCATATCTTCACCCAGCGGGCCGTCAGAGCCCGGTACGGTTGGAACGCCCGCTTTCTTCATTGCGGTAATGGCAGAGACTTTGTCGCCCATCAGGCGGATAGTGTCTGCTTTCGGACCGATAAAGATAAAGCCGGAACGCTCAACCTGCTCAGCGAAGTTAGCGTTTTCGGACAGAAAACCATAACCCGGGTGAATAGCCACCGCGCCGGTGATTTCAGCTGCGCTAATGATAGCCGGGATATTGAGGTAACTTTTTACGGACGGAGCCGGGCCAATACAGACCGTCTCATCCGCTAACAATACGTGTTTTAAATCGCGATCCGCCGTTGAGTGCACAGCAACGGTCTTGATGCCCAGTTCTTTACAGGCACGCAGGATACGCAATGCAATCTCGCCGCGGTTGGCGATAACAATTTTATCCAGCATGTTCGCCTCGTTATTCGATGACGACCAGTGGCTCGTCAAATTCTACCGGTTGACCACTTTCGACCAGAATGGCTTTCACCACGCCGGATTTATCGGCTTCGATCTGGTTCATCATTTTCATGGCTTCAACGATGCACAGGGTATCGCCCGCGTTAACTTTCTGACCGATTTCGATGAAGGCTTTCGCGTCCGGGCTCGGGGTGCGGTAGAAAGTACCAACCATTGGGGAACGTACGATGTGACCACTGATTTCCGCTGCCGCAGGGGCTTCCATTGCTGGAGTGGCCGCAGTTGCGACTGCGTTAGACAGAGCCGGCTGTTGCTGCATCATCGGTGCGGCATAAGCCTGTTGCATCACCGGGAAACCTGCGTTTGGCGCGGCACGGCTAATGCGTACCGACTCTTCGCCTTCAGAAATTTCCAGTTCGGAGATACCTGATTCTTCAACCAGCTCGATCAGTTTTTTAATCTTACGAATATCCATGAGTGGGTTCCGTACTCTTTGTTTAGTGTGATTGTGACAGGCGTGTTAGCACCGTCTGTAAAGCATATGAATTACTGCTGATTCATGACGCCGCCATTGGGCATAAGTCGACAGGTTACGCTCCGGCTGCCCGAAAGCAAAAAGCGAAACTTACCGGCCAACATGCGGCCATCTTCTGCCATTCTCGGGTAAAAAACAAAATATACCTTCGATACGCGATTGTCACCTTTTCGGGACTCAAAAAGCCCGTAAGGAAAACCAAAGTCGCACATTATAACGATTTCGTAGCATTTGGCAGCTAAATACTGGTCTTATCAGGGAAGATTATCAACCGCTATCGTGTAAAGTGGGGCGGTTGATAAAAGAACTGCGGGAAACTGCACATATCCGGAATCAGCGCCACCACTGGCGAAACTTCTTGTATCGCCATGCTAAAAGCAGCAGTGCCAGCAGCGCATAAATGATCGGCTGCGGGGATAAAATCTTCACCGACCACAGGTAGTGAATCGGCGCAAGGATCGCGACAACATAGACGAAGTTATGTAATGTTTGCCAACGGCGGCCTAATTTCCGCTGCATCGCCTGGGTGGAGGTCGCCGCCAGCGCCAGCAGAATCAGCCAGCTGAGTAAACCCAGCGTCAGGTAAGGCCTGCTGATAACTTCTGAACCCAAAAGCGCCAGATTGTTAATCCCGAGTTCGAGCAGCGTATAGCTGGTTAAATGCAGCGTAGCCCAGGCAAAGCACCATAAGCCAAGTAAGCGCCGGGTGCGTATCAATAACGGCTGTTTAGCGTAGCGCGCTAGCGGCGAAACAAGCAAGGTAGCCAGCAGGAATTTAAGAGCCATCCTACCGGTAAAGTGCTGAATATCCTTTGCCGGGTCGGCGCTGAAATAGCCCTGCTGCCCGGCCCAGAACAGCCAGACAACGGGCAAAAAGCCAGCCAGATGGAGAAGCACTTTCAGCCAGGTTATCTGCTTTACATTCAGGCGCACTAGTAGTTCTCCCGCAAATTCAGGCCCCGATAGAGCGACGCCACTTCTTCGGCATAGCCGTTGAACAGCAGCGTTGGCTGGCGTTTAACGTCGAGTACGCCGCCGGCGCCGATAAAACGCTCAGTCGCCTGCGACCAGCGGGGATGATCGACATGCGGATTAACGTTGGCGTAGAAGCCATACTCTTCGGGCCCGGCCAGATTCCAGGTGGTGGGCGGACGCTCACGGGTGAGCTCAATACTGACGATGGACTTAATCCCTTTGAAGCCGTACTTCCAGGGCACGGTGAGCCGAACCGGCGCACCGTTCTGCGGGGGCAGCGCCTTGCCATACACGCCCACGCTGAGCAGCGTCAGAGGATGCATTGCTTCATCGAGCCGCAGTCCTTCAACGTAGGGATACGCCAGACCGCCGCCGATAAAACGGTCCTTTTGACCCGGCATCTGCTCAGGAGCATAAAGCGTTTTAAATGCAACGTAGCGAGCATTGCTGGTGGGTTCGACCAGCGACAGCAGCTTATGGAGCGGGAAACCGACCCACGGAACCACCATCGACCAGGCTTCTACGCAGCGCATTCGATAAATTCGTTCTTCCAGCGGGAATCGGCTGGTCAGGTCGTCATGATCGAGCGTGAGCGGTTTTGCCACTTCGCCACCGATCGCCAGCGTCCAGGGATCGGTGCGCAGGCTGCCGGCATTCGCCGCCGGATCGGCTTTATCCAGACCGAACTCATAAAAGTTGTTGTAACCAGCAACTTTATCCTCCGGCGTGAGCGGCAGGTTATTTTGCCATTGCGCCGGTTTTTCGAACGTTAGCGCTTTGCCCGCCGGCGCCGGCGGGCGATCGTTGCCTTTAAACCAATCCAGCAGATCGGCTTGCGCGGAGGGGGTAAGGGAAAGGGCGGTCGCGCTGATGCCCAGCATTTTCAGGACCTGGCGACGTTGCAGCATAAAAACGGATTCTGCCGTAACGTCGGCTTCTGTCAGTTTTTTGGGTTTCATAGCATCCTCCGTCATGCGTTTTTTCTAAGCATGACGGAGGCGAGGCGTTATTGCGAATATGTCACGAAAAATTGCAGATTAGGCGATTTTAACCAGCGTGCGGCCCTGAATCTTATTGGTCATAATCTTTTCAGCAAACTCAGGGGCTTCGGCGAGGGTGATTTCGGTTGCGCTGTGCGCATAGAACGATTCCGGCAGATCGCGAACCAGCCTTTGCCAGGCTTCAGCCCGGCGGGCGGGCGGGGTCATCACCGAGTCAACGCCCTGCAGGCGTACATTGCGCAGAATAAACGGCATCACGGTGGTCGGCAGCGCAAATCCGCCAGCGAGGCCGCAGGCTGCAACGCAGCCGCCGTAGTTCATTTGCGCCAGTACTTTTGCCAGTACTTTATCGCCAACCGTGTCAACAGCGCCGGCCCACAGCTGCTTTTCCAGCGGGCGGGTTTCGGCGAACTCATCTCGGCCAAGGATGCGCTGCGCGCCGAGGGCTTTCAAATATTCATGGGTGCTTTCGCGCCCGGAAACCGCCGCTACCTTGTACCCCAGCTGATGCAGCAAAGCGACTGCGGTGCTGCCGACGCCGCCGCTGGCCCCGGTAACTACAATTTCGCCATCTTCAGGACGAATTCCGGCATCTTCCAGCGCCATCACGCACAGCATGGCGGTGAAGCCCGCGGTACCAATGGTCATGGCTTTACGCCCATTCAGCCCTTGAGGCATTGCTACCAGCCAGTCGCCTTTAACGCGAGCGCGTTCCGCCAGACCGCCCCAGTGGTTTTCGCCAACGCCCCATCCGGTGAGCAGCACCTGCTGGCCCGCATGAAAGCGAGGATCTTCGCTGCTGTGGACCGAACCGGCAAAATCGATGCCAGGAATCATCGGAAAGTTGCGGATGATTTTTCCTTTACCGGTGATCGCCAGCGCATCTTTATAGTTAAGGCTGGACCACTCGATATCCACTGTCACATCGCCCTGCGGCAGCTGGCTGGCGTCAATGGTTTGCACCGAAGAGAGAGTTTTGCCATCCTGCTGTTCTAAGATTAAAGCCTGCATGCGCCGGTCCTCGTAGGTTGGATGATTGGAAAAATTTTTCTGCAGACTATACTCGCTAACGGCATTATTACACCGATGTAACGCAATAAATTGCCAGATACGCCAGCTTTGGTAGTATGCGTCGCTCTTTAGAAAGTTAGTGCTTACTTTAGTTTAGGCGCCAGCACTGGAGCCCGGATGTTTATCGGGCACTCATTCACTCGCGGAGTTAACACAGGGATGCGATTAACGACGAAATTCTCAGCCTTTGTCACGTTACTCACCAGCCTGACTATCTTTGTCACGCTGATTGGCGCTTCGCTGAGTTTTTATAACGGTATTCAGATAAAAATGACCAACCGCGTTCAGGCGGTGGCGACGATGCTGGATAACCGCCTGGTCTCTATATCTTTTGACCAGTTAGAACCGCAGATGGATGAGCTGATGACGCCGGTCGAAGTCGTGCACGTTGATTTTCAGCTTAATGGCAAATCGGTCTATAGCCATTCCCGCAACGATAACTATCGTCCGTTAGGCAGCAGCAATCAGTTCCGTAGTATCACCGTGCCGTCGCTCAAGCACCCGGGCATGGTTATCCATCTGGTTTATCTGGATCCGATGGCCAATTATTTCCGCTCGCTGCACGTTACCGCGCCGCTTTCCATCGCCATTGGTTTCATGGTGCTGATTATCTTTTTTTCCGTGCGCTGGATCCGTCGTCAGCTGGCGGGCCAGGAGCTACTGGAGCTTCGCTCTGTGCGTATTCTTAACGGCGAACGCGGCCCGCAGGTGCGCGGGTCGGTACATGAATGGCCAGTCAACACCAGCAGTGCGTTAGATACGCTGCTATCAGAACTGCAGTTTGCCAGCGATCAGCGAAGCCGCATGGATACCCTGATTCGTTCTTACGTTGCGCAGGATTCAAAAACCGGGCTAAGTAACCGATTGTTCTTTGATAATCAGCTGTCGACGCTGCTTGAAGATCAGGAGAAGGTGGGGTCGTACGGTATTGTTATGATGATCCGCCTGCCGGATTTCGACCTGCTGCGCGATAACTGGGGGCGTACAGCGACTGAAGAGCATTACTTTACGCTGATCAACATGCTTTCCACCTTTATTATGCGTTATCCCGGCGCGCTGCTGGCCCGCTATCACCGAAGCGATTTTGCCGTTCTGCTCCCTCATCGCACGTTAAAAGAGGCGGATAGCATCGCCGGATTGCTATTGAAGGCTATGGATGCCCTGCCGCCAACGCGAATTCTCGATCGTGACGACATGATGCATATCGGGATCTGCGCCTTCCGTAGCGGACAAACGGCAGCCCAGGTGATGGAGCATGCGGAAGCGGCAACGCGCAATGCGGTATTGCAGGGTAGCAACAGCTGGGCCGTCTACGATGACTCTCTCCCGGAAAAGGGGCGCGGCAACGTCCGCTGGCGCACGCTTATCGAGCAAATGCTCAGCCGCGGCGGACCGCGTCTCTACCAGAAACCTGCCGTAACGCGTGACGGTCGCGTACACCACCGCGAGCTAATGTGTCGTCTTTACGATGGCAAGGAAGAAGTTATCGCGGCGGAATATATGCCGATGGTACTGCAGTTCGGGCTGGCGGAAGAGTATGACCGCCTGCAAGTCACCCGGTTGCTGCCGTTTTTAGGCTTCTGGCCGGAAGAAAATCTCGCGCTACAGGTGACGGTTGAGTCATTAATTCGCCCCCGATTCCAGCGCTGGCTGCGCGATACTTTGATGCAATGCGAAAAATCGCAACGTCGGCGTATTATTTTTGAACTTGCAGAGGCGGATGTTTGTCAATATATCGGCCGCCTGCAGCCGGTTATGCGGTTGGTTAATGCTTTAGGTGTTCGAGTTGCCGTAGTTCAGGCTGGTCTGACGCTGGTTGGAACCAGCTGGATTAAGCAGCTCGACGTTGAGGTTATCAAGCTGCATTCGGGGTTATCGCGCAATATAGAAAAACGCAGTGAGAATCAGCTGCTGGTGCAGAGTCTGGTTGAAGCCTGTAAGGGAATGCCGGTTCAGGTTTTCGCAACCGGCGTGCTCAGCCGTAGCGAGTGGCAGGTGCTGTCTCAATGCGGTGTCACCGGCGGTCAGGGGGAATTTTTTGCCGCCTCACAGCCACTTGACACAAATGTGAAAAAATATTCGCAAAGATACTCTGTTTGATCTGCCGTTTAGCGTGATTTCACGTAGAATAATGCGCGCCATAGTGATGGGGGTGTGCTTGTCTACCTGCCGGATTGTCGCAATGTAAATGCCAGTGAATGACCTTTGACAGGTTGCAGATTCAAGCGCGGAGCGCTGCTGAAGATTTCGGCATCGGACGGACTCAGTCAAATTTGTAACAAAGGTAACGAACTGCACTAATTTTCACCGCAGCAGATGATTTTTGCGCCTTGTCGCTGCTGCGCGTGGTTGGTAAAGTAAGCGGATTTTGTTTTCCGCCCCAGCTTTCAGGATTATCCCTTAGTATGTTAAAAAAATTTCGTGGCATGTTTTCCAATGACCTGTCCATTGACCTGGGTACCGCGAATACCCTGATTTATGTAAAAGGACAAGGCATCGTATTGAATGAGCCTTCCGTGGTGGCCATTCGTCAGGATCGTGCCGGATCGCCGAAAAGCGTCGCAGCGGTGGGTCATGAAGCGAAGCAGATGCTTGGGCGTACACCGGGCAACATTGCAGCTATTCGCCCAATGAAAGACGGCGTTATTGCCGACTTCTTCGTTACCGAAAAAATGCTTCAGCACTTTATTAAACAGGTGCACAGCAACAGCTTTATGCGTCCGAGCCCGCGCGTGCTGGTGTGCGTGCCGGTTGGCGCGACTCAGGTTGAACGTCGCGCGATTCGTGAATCCGCACAGGGTGCTGGCGCCCGTGAAGTTTTCCTGATTGAAGAGCCGATGGCGGCTGCGATCGGCGCAGGCCTGCCGGTCTCCGAGGCAACCGGTTCGATGGTTGTGGATATCGGTGGCGGGACGACTGAAGTGGCGGTCATCTCCCTGAACGGCGTGGTCTACTCCTCTTCCGTACGTATCGGCGGCGACCGTTTTGACGAAGCGGTGATTAATTATGTGCGTCGTAACTATGGCTCCCTGATCGGCGAAGCGACCGCAGAACGTATCAAACACGAGATCGGTTCCGCTTATCCGGGTGATGAAGTTCGCGAAATCGAAGTTCGCGGGCGCAACCTTGCTGAAGGCGTACCACGCGGCTTTACGCTGAATTCCAATGAAATCCTCGAAGCGCTGCAGGAGCCGCTGACCGGCATCGTTAGCGCGGTGATGGTCGCGCTGGAGCAGTGCCCGCCGGAACTGGCTTCCGATATCTCCGAACGCGGTATGGTTCTGACCGGCGGCGGCGCGCTGCTGCGCAACCTTGACCGCCTGTTAATGGAAGAGACAGGAATTCCTGTCGTAGTTGCAGAAGATCCACTGACCTGCGTCGCTCGTGGCGGCGGCAAGGCACTGGAAATGATCGATATGCACGGCGGCGACTTGTTCAGCGAAGAGTAGTCAGCCTGAGATCCGGGTAGCTGGCTTACGGCTGCCCCGGTCTTAACTGACACGAGAATACGCATAGCCTATGAAGCCAATTTTTAGCCGTGGCCCGTCGCTACAGATTCGCCTTATTCTGGCGGTTTTGGTGGCGCTTGGCGTGATAATCGCCGACAGCCGCCTGGGTACGTTCAGCCAGATTCGAACGTACATGGATACTGCCGTCAGCCCTTTCTACTTTGTCTCTAATGGTCCCCGGGAACTGCTGGATAGCGTTTCGCAAACGCTGGCCACCCGCGACCAGCTCGAACTGGAAAACCGCGCGCTGCGCCAGGAACTGCTGTTAAAAAACAGCGATCTATTGATGCTGGGTCAGTATAAACAGGAGAACGCGCGTCTGCGCGAGCTGCTGGGCTCTCCGCTGCGTCAGGACGAGCAAAAAATGGTGACCCAGGTCATCTCAACGGTTAACGACCCATACAGCGATCAGGTTGTTATCGATAAAGGCAGCGTTAACGGCGTATATGAAGGTCAGCCGGTCATCAGCGATAAAGGCGTCGTCGGCCAGGTGGTCGCGGTGGCGAAGCTGACCAGCCGCGTGCTGCTGATTTGCGATGCCACTCATGCGTTACCGATTCAGGTGCTGCGTAAC
The DNA here is from genome assembly GCF_016516145.1 of Klebsiella sp. S69. Taxonomy (NCBI): domain Bacteria; kingdom Pseudomonadati; phylum Pseudomonadota; class Gammaproteobacteria; order Enterobacterales; family Enterobacteriaceae; genus Klebsiella; species Klebsiella sp. S69. The sequence continues at coordinate 20,359 of NZ_JACVUU010000038.1, forward strand.
GATATTCGCGTGATTGCGGCAGGCAACGGTTGTACTGACGATCTGCAGCTGGAACATCTGCCGGCCAATACTGATATTCGCGTCGGCGACGTCCTTGTGACTTCGGGGCTCGGCGGCCGCTTCCCGGAAGGGTATCCGGTGGGCGTGGTCTCTTCCGTTAAGCTGGATACGCAGCGCGCGTACACGGTGATTCAGGCCCGTCCGACAGCCGGTCTGCAGCGCTTGCGCTATCTGCTGCTGCTGTGGGGCGCCGATCGCAACGGAGCTAATCCCATGACGCCGGAAGAGGTTCATCGCGTAGCGAACGAGCGCCTGATGCAGATGATGCCGCAGGTTCTGCCTGCGCCGGATGCGATGGGGCCGCAGATGCCGGCGCCAGCAACCGGTATGCCACAGCAGCCTCTGCCTGCAGGGGGGCAATAGTGGCAAGCTACCGTAGCCAGGGACGCTGGGTTATCTGGCTCTCGTTCCTTATTGCACTCTTGTTGCAGATTATGCCCTGGCCGGCGGACATTAGCGTTTACCGGCCAAACTGGGTATTTCTCATCCTGTTGTACTGGATTCTTGCGTTGCCCCATCGGGTTAACGTCGGCACAGGCTTTGTGATGGGCGCAATCCTCGATCTCATTAGCGGTTCGACGCTTGGCGTTCGCGCACTATCATTAAGTATTGTGGCTTATCTGGTTGCGCTGAAATATCAGCTGTTCCGCAATCTGGCGCTCTGGCAACAGGCGCTGGTGGTAGTCATGTTATCCCTCGCCGTGGATATCATTGTTTTCTGGGCAGAGTTTTTAGTGATCAACGTCTCTTTCCGCCCGGAAGTGTTCTGGAGTAGTGTAGTAAACGGTGTGCTCTGGCCATGGATTTTCCTGCTAATGCGTAAAGTGCGTCAGCAGTTTGCGGTGCAATAAGGTTGATATGACGACTCTGTATCTGGCTTCAGGCTCTCCCCGTCGGCAGGAACTGCTGACTCAGCTCGGTCTCTCTTTTGAACGCGTGATTCCCGGTATTGAGGAACAGCGCCGTCCCCAGGAGAGCGCGCAGCAGTATGTTGTACGTCTGGCGCGTGAGAAGGCTCAGGCTGGAGTGGCGTTAGCGCCGCTTGATCTCCCCGTACTGGGAGCGGATACCATTGTCATCCTTAATGGTGAAGTGCTGGAGAAGCCGCGCGATGCCGGCCACGCCGCCGAAATGCTGCGTGTGCTTTCCGGGAAAACCCATCAGGTGATGACCGCCGTGGCCCTGGCCGATAAGCAGCAGACGTTGGATTGCCTGGTGGTCACGGAGGTCACTTTCCGTGTGCTCTCAGTACAGGATATCGCCGATTATGTTGCCAGCGGCGAACCTTTAGATAAAGCAGGTGCATACGGTATTCAGGGGTTGGGTGGCTGTTTTGTCAGGAAGATAAATGGCAGCTATCACGCCGTAGTGGGCTTACCGCTGGTGGAAACGTATGAGTTGCTGAGTAACTTTAACTCACTGCGTGAAGAAAAGGGATAAAGATGACTGCTGAATTATTAGTTAACGTAACGCCATCGGAAACGCGCGTCGCTTATATTGATGGCGGTATTCTTCAGGAAATTCATATTGAGCGTGAAGCGCGACGCGGAATAGTAGGCAATATCTACAAAGGTCGTGTCAGTCGGGTGCTGCCGGGAATGCAGGCGGCTTTTGTAGATATTGGCCTCGATAAAGCCGCGTTTCTGCACGCTTCCGATATTATGCCGCACACCGAATGTGTGGCAGGTGAAGAGCAAAAACAGTTCACCGTTCGCGATATTTCCGAACTGGTGCGCCAGGGGCAGGATTTAATGGTGCAGGTGGTGAAAGACCCGCTGGGTACCAAAGGCGCCCGTCTCACCACCGATATCACCATTCCTTCTCGCTATCTGGTCTTTATGCCAGGCGCTTCGCACGTCGGCGTCTCTCAGCGTATTGAAAGCGAAGCGGAACGTGAGCGCCTGAAAAAAGTGGTGTCTGAATACTGTGACGAACAGGGCGGTTTCATTATTCGTACCGCGGCTGAAGGGGTACATGAGCAGGAGATGGCCGCAGATGCCGCCTACCTCAAGCGCGTCTGGACAAAAGTCATGGAGCGCAAAAAGCGCCAGCAGACGCGTTATCAACTGTACGGTGAACTGGCCCTGGCGCAGCGCGTGCTACGTGATTTCGCCGATGCGCATCTTGACCGTATTCGCGTAGACTCCCGTCTGACCTACGAATCGCTGCTTGAGTTTACCGCCGAATATATTCCGGAGATGACCAGCAAGCTGGAGCACTACAGCGGCCGCCAGCCGATTTTCGATCTCTTTGACGTAGAAAACGAAATCCAGCGCGCGCTGGAGCGTAAAGTTGAACTGAAATCAGGCGGTTATCTGATCATCGACCAGACGGAAGCGATGACTACCGTCGATATCAATACCGGAGCATTCGTCGGTCACCGTAATCTTGACGATACTATTTTTAATACCAATATTGAGGCGACCCAGGCCATTGCCCGTCAGCTGCGTCTGCGCAATCTTGGCGGTATTATCATCATTGATTTCATTGATATGAATAATGAGGATCACCGTCGGCGGGTGCTGCATTCGCTGGAACAGGCGCTGAGCAAGGATCGGGTAAAAACCAGCATAAACGGCTTCTCTCAGCTTGGGCTGGTGGAGATGACCCGCAAGCGCACCCGCGAAAGCGTGGAGCACGTGCTGTGCAATGAGTGCCCGACCTGCCATGGCCGCGGCACGGTGAAAACGGTAGAAACGGTGTGCTACGAAATCATGCGTGAAATCGTGCGCGTACACCACGCCTACGATTCCGACCGATTCCTGGTCTATGCTTCTCCTGCGGTAGCGGAAACGCTGAAAGGGGAAGAGTCGCATGCACTGGCGGAAGTCGAGATCTTTGTCGGTAAGCAGGTCAAAGTACAAATTGAACCGCTCTATAATCAAGAGCAGTTTGATGTAGTAATGATGTAATCATCCGTTTTGCCTGGCTCACTTCAGGACAGGGGCAGGTAAAAGGATGGCGCGTAAAAGGCTGACAAGGAGAGATGCGTGAGGCGACTGCCCGGGATTTTACTGCTCACCGCGGCAACAGTGATTGTTGTCGTCGCACTGCTGGTGAGCGGTCTGCGTCTCGTACTGCCGCAGTTGAACAGTTGGCGTCCGCAGGTGCTGGAAAAAGTATCGGCGATTGCCGGTGTACCGGTCGATGCCTCACAAATTACCGCCAGCTGGCAGACGTTTGGCCCGACGCTTGATGTCCGTGATATCAAGGCAGGCCTGAGCGACGGCGGTGAGCTTTCCGTCAAACGCGTCACTCTGGCGCTCGACGTATGGCAAAGTCTGCTGCATATGCGCTGGCAGTTTCGCGACCTGACCTTCTGGCAGCTACAGGTTCATACCAACACGCCGATCCAAACCAATAACAGCGGCGAAGGTCTGAAAACTGACCGCATCAGCGATCTTTTCCTCCGCCAGTTCGATCACTTTACCCTTCGCGATAGTCATCTGAGCTTCCTGACGATTTCCGGTCAGCGGGCAGAACTTACGATTCCGCAGCTTACCTGGCTGAACGGTAAAAATCGCCATCGCGCGGAAGGACAGCTTAGCCTCAGTAGCCTGACCGGCCAGCATGGCGTGATGCAGGTGCGAATGGATCTGCGCGACGAAGACGGTTTGCTCAATAAGGGGCGCGTCTGGCTTCAGGCCGATGACATCGACGTTAAGCCCTGGCTTGGACGCTGGATGCAGGACAACATCGCCCTACAGAGCGCGAAGTTTAGCCTGGAAGGCTGGATGACTATCGACAAAGGCGATGTCGCCAGCGGAGATGTGTGGCTGAAAAAAGGCGGCGCCAGCTGGCAGGGCGATAAAGATAAGCATCATCTGTCGGTCGATAATCTGACCGCGCACATCTATCGCGATAACCACAGCTGGGGCTTTCGCATCCCGGACACGCGTATCTCCATGGATGATAAACCCTGGCCGCGCGGCGCGCTGGCGATGGCGTGGATACCTGCCCAGGATGTCGGCGGAACAAATGCTCAGCGCAGCGATGAGCTGCGCATACGCGCCAGCAACCTTAATCTTAGCGGCCTGACCGGGCTGCAGCCGATGGCGGATAAACTGGCGCCGTCGCTGGGTGAAATCTGGCGTACAACGCAGCCGGATGGCAAGATCAATCTTCTGGCGCTCGATATTCCGCTCCAGATGGCGGAGAAAACGCGTTTCAAAGCGGACTGGAGCGACATGTCCTGGAAGCAGTGGAAGATGTTGCCCGGCGCGGAGCATTTTTCCGGCAGCATTGCCGGGAGCGTGGAGAACGGTATCCTGCATGCCAGCATAAAGCAGGCAAAAATGCCTTATGAGACGGTATTTCGCGCGCCGCTGGAGATCGCTAAAGGCGATGCGACGCTCAGTTGGATAAAGAACGACAAAGGTTTTATGCTCGACGGTCGCGATGTTGACGTGCAGGCTACCGGCGTTCGCGCCCGCGGCGGCTTCCGCTATCTGCAACCGCAGGGTGATGAACCCTGGCTCGGTATTCTGGCCGGAATCAGTACCAATGATGGCGGTCAGGCATGGCGCTACTTCCCTGAAAATCTGATGGGTAAAGAGCTGGTGGATTATCTTAGCGGGGCGATTAAAGGCGGCCAGGCCACCGACGCCACGCTGGCTTACGGCGGTAATCCCCATCTGTTCCCTTACAAGCACAATGAAGGTCAGTTTCAGGTCTCGGTGCCGCTAAAAAACGCCACCTTCGCCTTTCAGCCTGACTGGCCAGCGCTCACCGGCCTGAATATCGATCTTAACTTTATCAATGACGGGCTGTGGATGAAGGCCGATAAGGCGATGCTCGGCAAAGTGACGGCCAGTAATCTGGACGCGGTGATACCGGACTACTCGCGAGAAAAACTGCTGATTGATGCCGATGTTAACGGCCCGGGTAAAGAGGTTGGTCCTTACTTTAACGAGACGCCGTTGAAAGAGACGCTGGGCGCGGCGCTGGACGAGCTTCAGTTGGATGGGGATGTGAGCGCTCGCTTACATTTGAACATCCCGCTGGACGGCGAGATGACCACCGCCAAAGGCGACGTCCAACTGAAGAATAATAGTCTGTTTATCAAGCCTATCGATACCACGCTGCAAAACCTGAGCGGTAAATTCAGCTTTGTAAACGGCGATCTGAAAAGCGAACCGATGAGCGCGACCTGGTTTAATCAGCCGCTGAACGTTGATTTCTCGACCACCGAGGGCGAGAAAGCGTTCCTGGTTAACGTCGGGATGAACGCCAACTGGGAGCCTGCGCGTACCGGTCTGTTGCCGAAAGCGCTGGAGAACAGCCTGAGCGGCAGCGTGCCCTGGGACGGTAAAGTGGCGATTGAGCTTCCGTACCGCGGCAGCGCAAATTATAAAGTCGATATTAACGGTGAGCTGAAAAACGTAAGTAGTCACTTACCTGCTCCGGTTGATAAGCAGGCCGGTGAGCCTTTACCGGTAAAAATTAAGGTTGATGGCGGATTAAGCAGCTTTAATTTGACCGGCTCCATGGGGACGAAGAATCACATTAATAGCCGCTGGCTGCTGGGCAATAAGCTCACACTAGATCGCGCGATTTTAACTTCTGACAGTAAAGCCGTATCTCCGCTGCCTGCGCAGTCAGGCGTCGAGCTGAATATGCCGCCGATGGATGGCGCGCAGTGGCTGGCGCTGTTCCAGCGCGGTGCGGCAACTGACGTCAGCAGTAGTATTGTCTTCCCGCAGCAGGTCACGCTGCGTACGCCGACGTTAACGATGGCGGGTCAGAGCTGGAATAACGTCAGCCTGGTCTCCCGGCCCGATGCAGGGGGAACGAAGATTGAAGCTCAGGGGCGTGAAGTCAACGCTACCCTGACGATGCGCAAAAATGCCCCGTGGCTGGCGGCCATTCGCTACCTCTATTACAACCCAACTTCGGCGAAAAGCAGTGGGACGGAAAATAGCAGCGCTCCGCTGACCGAGACAAAAGTAGATTTCCACGGCTGGCCCGATCTCCAGCTTCGCTGCGCAGAGTGCTGGCTGTGGGGGCAAAAATATGGTCGTATCGACGGCGATTTTACGATCAGCGGCGATACCCTGACCCTGGCGAACGGGCTGGTGGATACCGGTTTTGGCCGTCTGACGAGCGATGGCGTATGGGTTAGCGCCCCGAGCGGCGTACGGACCTCATTAAAAGGTAAGCTGCACGGGAATAAAACCGATGATTTTGTAAACTTCTTCGGCGTGTCCACACCGGTAAAAGGATCGTCGTTCGATATTGATTACGATCTACACTGGCGCGCGCCGCCGTGGCAGCCGGACGTTGCTTCGCTTAACGGCATTCTTAAAAGCCGTCTCGGGAAGGGAGAGTTTACCGATATCAGCACCGGACACGCCGGCCAGCTTCTGCGCCTGCTGAGCGTTGATGCACTGCTGCGCAAGCTGCGCTTCGACTTTAGCGATACGTTCAGCGAAGGGTTCTACTTCGATTCGATTCGCAGCACGGCATGGATTAAAGACGGCGTTCTGCATACCGATGATACGCTGGTCGATGGTCTGGAAGCGGATATCGCAATGAAAGGCTCGGTGGATCTTGTTCGCCGCCAGCTGGATATGCAGGCCGTGGTCGCGCCGGAAATCTCCGCGACCGTAGGCGTTGCGGCGGCCTTTGCCGTTAACCCGATAATCGGTGCTGCGGTCTTTGCCGCCAGTAAGGTGCTGGGACCGCTATGGAATAAGGTCTCTATTTTGCGCTATCGCATCACCGGTCCTATCGATCAGCCGCAAATTAACGAAGTGCTGCGCCAGGCGCGGAGCGACAAAAAGCAATGATTTGACGATTGCGGGGAATTACCGCACTCTCAATAGATAGCGTTTTTTATTTCCGCCCGAGAGGCGGCAACAAACGAGTAGCATAACGATGAGTCTGAACCTGGTAAGTGAACAATTACTGTCGGCAAACGGCCTGAATCATCAGGATCTGTTTACCATTCTTGGCCAGCTGGCCGAGCGTCGTCTGGATTACGGCGATCTCTATTTTCAGTCGAGCTATCACGAGTCCTGGGTTCTGGAAGACAGCATCATTAAAGATGGTTCGTACAATATCGACCAGGGCGTCGGCGTTCGCGCGGTGAGCGGGGAAAAAACCGGCTTTGCGTACGCTGATCAGATTAGCCGGCTGGCGCTGGAACAGAGCGCGCAGGCGGCACGCACCATCGTGCGCGATCGCGGTGATGGTAAAGTTCATACTCTTGGAGCGGTGGAGTACAGCTCCCTCTATACCAGCATTGACCCGCTGCAGAGCATGAGCCGCGAAGAGAAGCTGGATATTCTGCGCCGGGTCGATAAAACCGCCCGCGCGGCCGATAAACGCGTGCAGGAAGTGTCCGCCAGTCTGACCGGTGTCTATGAGTTAATTCTTGTTGCCGCCACCGACGGCACGCTAGCGGCTGACGTTCGTCCGCTGGTTCGTCTTTCCGTCAGCGTGCTGGTGGAAGAAAACGGCAAACGCGAGCGCGGCGCCAGCGGCGGCGGCGGCCGCTTTGGCTACGACTATTTCCTGGCCTCGCTGGAGGGAGAAGTGCGCGCTGATGTTTGGGCGAGAGAAGCCGTGCGTATGGCGCTGGTCAACCTGACCGCCGTCGCAGCGCCTGCCGGGATGTTGCCGGTTGTTCTGGGTGCTGGCTGGCCTGGCGTGCTGCTGCATGAAGCCGTTGGTCACGGCCTGGAAGGCGATTTTAACCGTCGCGGAACCTCGGTGTTCAGCGGTCATATGGGGGAACTGGTGGCCTCTGAGCTATGTACCGTTGTGGATGACGGCACCATGGCCAACCGTCGCGGCTCCGTCGCCATTGACGATGAAGGTACGCCTGGGCAGTATAACGTGCTGATCGAAAACGGGATTCTGAAAGGTTATATGCAGGACAAGCTCAACGCTAGGCTGATGGGCGTGGCGCCAACCGGTAACGGTCGCCGCGAATCCTACGCGCATCTGCCTATGCCGCGTATGACCAACACCTACATGCTGGCGGGTAAATCCACGCCGCAGGAAATTATCGAATCGGTCGATTACGGTATCTATGCGCCGAACTTCGGCGGCGGTCAGGTAGATATCACTTCCGGGAAATTCGTTTTCTCTACCTCGGAAGCCTACCTGATTGAGAAAGGGAAAGTGACCAAAGCGGTGAAGGGGGCAACGCTTATCGGCTCCGGCATTGAAGCGATGCAGCAGATTTCGATGGTGGGGAACGATCTGAAGCTGGATAGCGGCGTCGGCGTTTGCGGTAAAGAGGGCCAGAGCGTGCCGGTTGGCGTCGGTCAGCCCACGCTGAAAGTGGATAAACTCACCGTCGGCGGTACCGCCTGATCCCTCATCATGCGCTTTCGCATTCCGCGAAAGCGCAAATTACCTCCGCGGGGTCGCGATGAAAGCCGCGCGTCAGCAGCAGATAGTTGAGTTACTCAATCAGCATCACACTTTAACCACCGAAGCGTTGTCCCATCTTCTGCAGGTCAGCATTGAGACCATTCGCCGCGATTTGAGTGAGCTACAGAGGCAGGGGAGCATTCAGCGTAGTCACGGGCGGGCGCGAGTTCTTCAACGCGATAATCATCACGGCGAGAAGCCTTTTCATCGTCGCGTGAAAAGCCACTATGCCCATAAATCCGATATTGCGCGTACGGCGCTGGCGTGGATTGATGCAGGCATGACGATCGCGCTGGATGCCAGCTCAACCTGTTGGTTTCTGGCGCGTCAGCTGCCGGATATTAACCTGACGGTATTTACCAATAGCCACCCGGTCTGCGTTGAACTTGGCCGCCGCGAGCGGATCCAGTTAATTAGCGCCGGTGGTCAGCTTCTGCGTCAATATGGCTATTACGTTAACCCCGCGCTGTTATCGCAGGTCAAATCGCTGGAGATCGATCTGTTTATTTTTTCCTGCGAAGGGATCGATAACGATGGCGTACTCTGGGATTCCAGCGTTAACAATGCCGCGTACAAATCCTTGCTCCTGAAACGGGCGGCGCAGTCGCTATTGCTTATCGACAAAAGTAAATTTCATCGTGCCGGCGAGGTGCGCATCGGAAATCTCAGCGAAGTGACGCAAATCATTTCCGATGCCGGACCTGATAATGAGTTAATGCCCTCTTTGGCTGATTCGGACGGCTAGCGGGCAATCCCCCGACCGTGCATGCCCTGATAAATTTTTGCCACCCCGACGAAATACTCCGTCAGATAATTAATGCATACCTGTACTTTCAGAGGCAGCTTATCTTTCTCGGTATACAGCGCGTAAACCGGGCGCGGATCGGACTGGTAGCTCGGCAGCAGGATCTCCAGTTCGCCGCGGTTGATCTCGTCGATCGCCCACATCAGCGGAACATAAGCCACGCCGACGCCTGCCGTCAGCCAGCGGACCAGCGTCATTGGATCGTTAGTGACAAATCGGCCCTGAGGGATCAGTTTGGTTGAGATCCCTTCCGGGGCGATGATTTCAAATTCGTTATCCGGCCGGACGCTGTATTCCAGCCAGGAGTGGCTGGCGAGATCTGCTGGTTTTTCCGGACAGCCGGCATGCTGGAGATAGCTTTTCGCCGCGCACAGCACCATCGGCATCGAACCCAGGCGGCGGGAAAAGAGGCTGGAATCCTGCAGCGCCCCCACGCGAATAACCACATCCAGACCGTCCGCAATCAGGTCCGGAGCGGGGATGCCCGTGACCAGATTTATCGATAGTCCGGGGTGCTCTTTAAGCATGTCCGCCGTTATGCGCGCAAGGACATTCTGTGCCATAGTTGAAGAACAGCCGATGCGCAGGGTACCGATGGGCGTATTGTTAAACGCGTACAACTGTTCATGGACATCCTGGACTTCGAACAGCATTCGCCGACAGCCTTGATAGTAGATTTTTCCCGCTTCTGTTAAGCCAAGGCTACGCGTACTGCGGTTGAGCAGCTTAACCTGCAGCTCATCTTCCAGTTTGGCTACCGTCTGGCTGATGGAAGAAACGCTCATCTGGAGCTGGCGAGCCGCGGCGGTAAATGACCCTAATTCGACCACTCTGGCAAAAACGGACATGCGTTTTAATCGTTCCATTATTCACTCTGGCTTAAAAGTGATTTAGATCACACATTGTAGATAAGGCTGCAATTGTTACGGTACTATATAGTTAGCTAAATAATAAACGCATTGCGCATATCACCTGCACGCTTCTTATCAAGGTCATCATGAGTCTGTTTCCTGTCATTGTGATTTTCGGCTTGTCGTTTCCGCCGATCTTCTTTGAGTTGCTGTTGTCGCTCGCCGTCTTCTGGCTGGTGCACCGCCTGCTGGTTCCAACGGGCATCTATGATTTTGTCTGGCACCCGGCACTGTTCAATACCGCGCTATATTGCTGCTTGTTTTATCTGATATCACGTTTGTTCGTTTGAGGTTGATGTGAAAACACTAACAAGAAATATCCTCCGTACCGCAATCACTGTGATACTGGTTATCCTTGCATTTATGGCGATTTTTCGCGCATGGGTGTACTACACCGCATCGCCCTGGACGCGCGATGCGCGCTTTAGTGCGGATATTGTAGCCATTGCTCCCGATGTTTCCGGCCTGATTTCGCAGGTGAATATCAAGGATAACCAACTGGTTAAGAAAGACCAGGTTTTGTTCGTCATTGACCAACCGCGTTACCAGAAAGCGTTAGCAGAGGCCGAAGCCGATGTCTCCTATTACCAGACTCTGGCGCAGGAGAAGCGCGTGGAAGCCGGTCGTCGTAACCGTCTTGGCGTCCAGGCCATGTCCCGGGAAGAGATAGACCAGGCGAATAACGTCCTGCAAACCGTTGAACATCAATTAGCCAAAGCGACGGCGAGTCGCGATCTGGCGAAGCTTGACCTTGAACGGACGGTGATTCGCGCTCCGGCCGATGGCTGGGTGACCAACCTGAACGTGTACCGCGGCGAGTTTATCACCCGAGGTTCCACCGCGGTTGCGCTGGTGAAGCAAAATACCTTCTATGTCATGGCCTATCTTGAAGAGACCAAGCTTGAAGGTGTGCGCCCCGGGTTTCGTGCTGAAATTACCCCTCTGGGAAGCGTACATACCCTCAGGGGGACCGTCGACAGCATCGCTGCTGGCGTCACCAATGCCAGCAGCAGCAGCGATTCAAAAGGGCTGGCCTCTATTGATTCTAATCTTGAGTGGGTGCGCCTGGCGCAGCGGGTACCGGTACGTATTCGCCTTGATCAGCAGCAGGGCAATCTCTGGCCAGCGGGCACCACGGCGACGGTGGTGATCACGGGTAAAGAGGATCGCGATACCAGTCAGGCAAACTTCTTCCAGAAACTGGCGATGCGCCTGCGTGAGTTCGGTTAATCGCCATGGGGATCTTCACCATCGAACTCCGGCATCTCCGCTTCGCCGTTAAGTTAGCCTGCGCGGTGGTGCTGGCGTTATTCGTCGGTTTTCATTTTCAGCTGGAAACTCCGCGCTGGGCGGTGCTTACCGCAGCGATCGTTGCTGCCGGTCCGGCATTTGCCGCAGGCGGGGAGCCTTACTCCGGCGCCATTCGCTATCGCGGGATGCTGCGTATCGTCGGTACCTTCATCGGCTGTATCGCCGCACTGGCGATTATCATCCTGATGATCCGCGCCCCGTTGCTGATGGTACTGGTTTGCTGCCTGTGGGCGGGCTTCTGTACCTGGATCTCCTCGCTGGTGCGGGTTGAGAACTCCTATGCGTGGGGTCTGGCGGGTTATACCGCGCTCATCATTATTATCACTATTCACGAAGAGCCGATGCTGGCGCCGCAGTTCGCCGTCGAACGATGCAGTGAGATTGTCATCGGTATCGTCAGCGCCATTGTGGCCGATCTGCTGTTTTCTCCGCGATCGATAAAAAAAGAGATCGATCTTGAGCTGGATAACCTGCTGATCGATCAATATCGCCTGATGCAGCTTTGCGTGGCCCATGGCGATAAAGATGAGGTCGATAAGGCCTGGAGCGCCCTGGTCCGCCGTACCAACGGGTTGGAGGGGATGCGCGCCAACCTGATCATGGAGTCTTCGCGCTGGGCTAAAGTGAATCAACGCCTGAAGGCGATCAACACCCTCTCTTTGACCCTGATTACTCAGGCCTGTGAAACCTTTCTGATTCAGAACACCCGGCCTGAGATAGTGACGGATGACTATCGGGAGCTCTTTGCTGAACCGGTTGAGACCGTGCAGGACGTGCACCGTCAGCTAAAACGTATGCGCCGCTTTTTGACCTGGAAGGGGGAGCATAATACGCCGGTGACGATCTACAGCTGGGTAGGTGCTGCAACGCGCTATCTGCTTTTGAAGCGGGGCGTGGTCGGCAATACCAAAATCAGCCGTATTGAAGAGGAAGTACTGCAGGGCGAAGTGGTGGTGAAGGCAGAATCCGCCGAGCGCCATCATGCGATGGTGAACTTTTGGCGAACTTCTATCTCTTGTATCCTCGGTACGTTGTTCTGGCTATGGACCGGCTGGACTTCGGGAAGCGGGGCGATGGTGATGATTGCGGTTGTTACGGCTCTGGCGATGCGTTTGCCAAATCCGCGGATGGTGGCTATTGATTTCCTTTACGGCACGCTGGCGGCTTTACCTCTGGGCGCGCTGTTTTTCCTGGTGATTATGCCTGCGACGCAGCAAAGTATGCTGCTGCTGTGCATTAGCCTTGCGGTGATGGCATTTTTTATCGGCATCGAGGTACAGAAGCGGCGCCTGGGGTCGTTGGGCGCGCTGGCCAGCACGATTAATATCCTGGTGCTTGACAACCCGATGAAGTTTGAATTCAACCAGTTTCTTGATAGCGCCTTAGGTCAGATCGTAGGATGCTTCCTCGCGCTGATGGTGATCCTGCTGGTGCGTGATAACTCCCAGGCTCGTACCGGACGCGTGCTGCTTAACCAGTTTGTCTCGGCAGCGGTATCATCGTTGACCACCAATACGGCGCGACGTAAAGAGAACCATTTGCCCGCTCTGTATCGTCAGCTTTTTTTATTGCTGAATAAGTTTCCTGGCGACATCGCGCGCTTTCGTCTGGCATTAACCCTGATTATTGCCCATCAGCGGCTGCGCGATGCACCGGTACCGATAAACGACGATCTGTCCGCCTTTCACCGGCAGCTGCGTCGCACGGCGGATCGCGTCATTTCCGCGAAGAGCGATGATAAGCGTCGCTACTATTTTGCCCGTTTGCTTGATGAACTGGATATCTATCAGCAAAAATTACAGCACTGGGAAGCCTCTTCCCAGGTGACCGAGCCGGTACGAAGGCTGGTGGATATGCTGCATAAGTATCAGCACGTACTCACCAACAGCTAGCATCCATAACCGACGCCTGAAGCGTCGGTTTTTTTATCGCTATACTTAATCGTCAGAAAACGAATTCCTCCAGCAGAGTGGGACGATACGCCGGAATATCGGGCTAAGACGAGCTGCACGTGTGGACAGGATGCGGGCAATGACGACTACCTATACCTTTGATTTTGACGAAATAGCTGAGCAGCAGGATTTTTATCGCGAGTTTTCACGTACTTTTCACTTAGAGCGTGAGAAAGTGAACAACCTTGATTCACTATGGGATGCGGTGACCGCCGGGTTGCTGCCGCTACCGCTGGAGATTGAATTTATTCATTTAAGCGATAATCAGCGACGCCGATTCGGCGCATTAATTCTGCTTTTTGATGAGGCGGAAGAGGAGCTGGAAGGAGAGCTTCGTTTTAATGTGCGGCATTCATAAAAAAGCCCCCGACAGAGCGGGGGCAAGTCGTCGGATAAGACGACGAGGGTTTATTTGTACAGTTCAGCCGTAGCGTGCCAGTTATCGCCGGTACGGGCTTCAATGATGCGGTAGCTGCTGGCGCCTTCTTTTTCAGCTTTAGCCGCCAGCTCCTGACGCATATCCATCGGTGCGCTGCCTACCTGAGAAACGGAAACGGTGCCCATGGACTGTAAATTTTGCGCCTGTTCTGCGTTCACTTGATTAACGGCGGCGTTTGCACCGAAAGAGAGAACGGAAGCCAGACCCAGGGATGCGATGATAATTGCGCTTTTCATAATCTTTTCTCCAACCTTCATATTTTCAGCGGCGGAAAGTTGTAATCAACTTGAGGCCGCTGAAGAGATTCTGTTTAGTTAATGCCCGACAATCGTTAAATCTTATTTATACAGTTCAGCCGTTGCGTGCCAGTGGTCACCGGTACGTGCTTCAATAATGCGATAAGAAGAAGCACCTTCTTCCTGCGCTTTTTTGTTCAGCATTTCATGCATATCCATCGGGGAAGAACTTACCGCGCCGACGGAAACGGTGCCGATTGCCTGACGGCCCTGAGCCTGTTCGCTGTTGATAGAGTCAGCGGCAAAGGCGCCAAAGGAGAGAACGGAAAGGATGCTCAATGCTGCTACAGTGGTTTTGATTTTCATGATGTTCACCTCGTCGAATCTTTTTGTTGAGGTCTTTTGTTTCGTGACCCTCATCACAAAATCAAGTATACACTAATAACTGAAAATATTAATACCTTGCTAATTGTTGTTCATGTAAATAATTACAAAGAAACGTCGTTTTTATAACGTATAAGTATTAGAAATGTCATTTTTTCGACATGGATTGCTTTTATAGCTTTTTAAATCATGAAGATAGGATAATTTGATCTTTTGTGCGCTTACGTTAATTTCATCAAGTAAATGAATGTATAGAAGCGGAAAAACACACAAAATGTTAAAGGAATGATAATTTTTTGAAGGGTTCCCCTCTGGTGTTAACCAGAGGGGAGGGGATCAGAGTTCTTGCTCAAACAGAACGAGAATGGCGTCATGCAGCTCTTTAACGGTAAAACCTCTGGCCGGGGTGGTAAAGATGGTGTCATCACCAGCAATACTCCCGAGGATGCCTTCAGCCTTGCCAAGCGAGTCGAGAAGCCGGGCGATAAGCTGTGCCGCGCCAGGGCTGGTGTGAATGACCACGACTGAATCGTTATAATCGATATCCAGCACCAGATTTTTCAGCGGGCTGGAGGTCGTCGGGACGCCAAGCTCGGCGGGCAGGCAGTAAACCATTTCCATTTTGGCGTTGCGCGTGCGTACAGCGCCAAATTTGGTGAGCATACGTGAGACTTTCGATTGGTTGATATTATCGAAGCCTTCTTCCTGTAGTGCCTGGACGATTTCACCTTGAGAGCTGAATTTTTCTTCTTTAAGCAGCGCTTTAAACGCTTTAACCAGTTCTTCTTGTTTTGCCGAACTTCGCATAAGTCACCCAATTATGGTGGTAAAAACAACATCATTATGCATAACAATGCATTTTTATGCAAATAATCCACAGGGGAGAAGCGTAAATAATGTTATGAAGGGCGCATATTTTAGCAAAAAACTCTAATAAGGAACATGCCTTCGTCACGGCGTGTGAGTTGCTACAAAAGTAAATGAAATGTTATTAAATGATGTTGTTCTGCTCAATACGCTGGGTGTATTGTAACCAATAGTCGATCCGGTACTACTTTGCTGGATGGTCAGTCTCAGGGAGGAAAATGCGAAGCTGCTGCATCGCTGCGCACGACCACGCATTCTTCAGCCATACTTATTGTAATTGTTCATCTTGTGAATTAAGGTCCAGGCGACGGAGTAACGAAAGATTATTTTAACCATAATAAGGAGTTTAGGATGAAAGTTGCAGTCCTCGGCGCCGCTGGTGGAATTGGCCAGGCGCTTGCCCTACTACTTAAGACCCAACTGCCTTCAGGTTCAGAACTCTCGTTGTACGACATCGCTCCGGTAACTCCGGGCGTGGCGGTTGATCTTAGCCATATCCCTACCGATGTAAAAATCAAAGGTTTTTCCGGCGAAGACGCCACCCCTGCACTCGAAGGCGCGGATGTGGTGCTGATATCCGCGGGCGTAGCGCGTAAGCCCGGTATGGATCGCTCCGATTTATTTAACGTTAACGCCGGTATTGTGAAAAATCTGGTTCAGCAAATTGCTAAAACCTGCCCGCAGGCCTGCGTCGGGATTATCACCAACCCGGTAAATACCACCGTGGCGATTGCCGCAGAAGTGCTGAAAAAAGCCGGCGTTTACGACAAGAACAAGCTGTTTGGCGTAACCACGCTGGATATTATCCGCTCGAATACCTTTGTGGCGGAACTGAAAGGCAAATCTTCATCCGATGTTGAGGTTCCGGTAATCGGCGGCCACTCAGGCGTAACTATTCTTCCTTTATTATCACAAATTCCAGGCGTGAGCTTCAGCGAGCAGGAAGTGGTGGATCTGACTAAACGTATTCAAAACGCCGGTACTGAAGTCGTTGAAGCCAAAGCTGGCGGCGGCTCAGCAACCCTGTCGATGGGTCAGGCTGCAGCCCGATTTGGTCTCTCTTTAGTTCGCGCCATGCAGGGAGAGAACGGGGTGGTGGAATGCGCCTACGTGGAAGGTGATGGCCAATATGCCCGTTTCTTCTCTCAGCCGCTACTGCTGGGGAAAAATGGCGTAGAGCAGCGTCAGCCTATTGGTAAACTCAGTGCGTTTGAGCAACAGGCGCTTGAAGGGATGCTGGATACGTTGCAGAAAGATATCGCCCTTGGCGAAGATTTTGTGAATAAATAATCTGGCATAAAAAGAGAAGCCGGGACCTGGGTTCCGGCTTTTTTATGGTTTTCTCCTGCCTCTGAATGACTCTCCCGCCTGGTAAATCTGCTAAACTCCCCCGCGTCTTAAGCGGCAACAAATGAGGACATCGTGAAAAAAATTGAAAGAAAGCAGACCAGGGACCACATTACTCAGATGATCCGTTATGAGATCCTTTCCGGTGGGATGAAACCCGGAGAGGAGCTTGCGCAGGAAAGTATTGCGGAACAGCTGGGGCTCTCTCGTATGCCGGTTCGGGAAGCGCTACAGGCCCTTGAGCAGGAAGGGTTTCTGGTGCGCTTGCCAAACCGCCATATGCAGGTCGCGAAACTGGAGCCTGACCATGTCAGCCACATTTTTCGGGCAATTGCGGTGATGGCCACGGAGCTTTTTTTATTGGTGCCCGCGGCGGCAGGCGAATCGCTCGCTGCGCGCGCGCGCGCGCTGGCGCATCCGGGTGAGCGGTCGCGGGAGTTGGCGTTCCACCAGACGCTAATTTCATATATTGATAACCGCTATCTGCAAAAGATTTATCAGCAGTTTTTGGATGGCTATATCAGCTATGTCATTCTGTATCTGAAAGAGGATAATCAGGAATCGGCGCAGATACTCAGCTCTCTGATGGACGCTATCCGTCGGGGCGATGGTGATGAGATCGCGCAGGAAACGCAGCGTTATTTCCTCTCTCTGGCAGAAATAATGCGTCAACACATGAAGGATTGGGAAAGTGCAGAAGCCTCGATTAGGGAAAATTAAGCTTCTTTCAGCGAAAGAGCAGGTCGCGGCAGTATTACGTAAAGCTATACTGTCGCGCGATTTAGTTGAAGGGCAAGAAATTACCCTTGAAGGGATCGCCAGCATGGTCGGCGTCTCCAGTATGCCCGTGCGTGAAGCATTTCAGATTCTGGCCGCGGATGGGCTGATTAAAGTCCGGCCCAATAAAGGGGCGGTCGTGCTGGGGATCAACGAACAAACGATTCGCGAGCATTATGAGATTCGCGCGCTGCTGGAGAGTGAAGCGGTCGCTAAAGCCTCTCGTCCCGGGACGGACATTTCGCGAATTGCCGAAGTGCACTACTCGGCAGAAAAAGCGCTGGCCGAAAATAACTCGGCTGAATATTCCGACATGAATCAGGCCTTTCATATGGAGATATGGAATGCGGCCGGAAATGCTAAAATGAAGCTCTTGCTCAGCAATATGTGGAACGGGCTGTCGATGGGACATAAGGTCACTGAGGAAGAGTACGCTTCCATTTCGATACGCGAGCACAAGGGCATTTTACAGGCTCTGGAGCTGCATGATGAAGAGCTGGCGCGCCTGCGAATGCGCGAACATATTATCCGTTCGATGGAGAATATGCTGACGCGCTACGTTGACGATCCCGGCGCTTGACGCCCCCCGCCTGTACGATCGCTACAGGCGTCTTACTTATTTATCTGCTCAATTAATTACGCTAAGTGACTGCTTTTGCGATATTTTGATAAAGATCGCACTCCTGACGCTTTCCTGAAAAACGCATTGACTTACTCTTTGCATGGGAATAATTTCCCTCTCGTCAATATTGGATACAATATCATATATCATTGATGGGACAATTATAAATATGGAACCGATTACCATTACTCTATGTTTGCTGGTGTTTGCTATCGCCATGTTCGTGTGGGAGAAAATACCCCTTGCGGTCACTTCGATGGTGGTTTGCGTAGCGCTGGTTCTCACCGGCGTACTTGACCTCAAACAGGCTTTTTCCGGCTTTATCGACACCAACGTTATTCTTTTCGTCGCTATGTTCATCGTCGGCGGCGCGCTATTTGAAACCGGGATGGCGAATAAAGTTGGCGGCGTGATTACGCACTTCGCCAAAACTGAAAAGCAGCTGATTTTCACGATTATGGTGGTGGTCGGCGTGATGTCCGGCTTTCTTTCAAATACCGGTACTGCCGCAGTATTGATCCCCGTCGTCATCGGCGTGGCGGCGAAATCTGGCTTTACCCGTTCTCGTCTGCTGATGCCGCTGGTTTTTGCCGCAGCGCTTGGCGGCAACCTGTCGCTGATCGGCGCGCCGGGCAATCTGATTGCACAATCGGCGTTGCAGAATATCGGCAGCGGTTTCGGATTTTTTGAATATGCCAAAGTGGGTCTACCGATGCTGGTTTGCGGCATCATTTATTTCCTGACGATTGGCTATAAGTTTCTGCCCAATAACCCGAATAGCAGCGAAGTCGGCAGCATTGGTGAACAGCGCGATTACAGCCATGTTCCGCGCTGGAAGCAGATCCTGTCGCTGGTCGTTTTGATTGCCACGATCCTGGGCATGATTTTCGAAAAACAGACCGGTATTAGCCTGGCGGTAGCGGGCTGTATTGGCGCGCTGGTGCTGGTAGTCACCGGGGTGCTGAGCGAAAAGCAGGCCTATAAAGCCATTGATTCACAAACTATTTTTATCTTCGGCGGCACCCTGGCGTTAGCAAAAGCGCTGGAAATGACCGGTGCCGGAAAGCTGGTTGCCGATCAGGTTATCGGCATGCTGGGGAACAACTCTTCGCCATTCATGCTGCTGGTGGTGGTTTTCGCTCTATCCGTCGTTATGACCAACTTTATGTCCAATACTGCGACCGTTGCGCTTCTGGTACCGGTGAGCCTGTCGATTGCTGCGGGTATGGGGGCCGATCCGCGCGCCGTGCTAATGGCCACGGTGATTGGCAGTTCCTGCGCCTATGCCACCCCAATCGGTATGCCTGCCAACATGATGGTGCTGTCGGCAGGTGGATATAAGTTTGTCGACTACGCCAAATCCGGCATCCCTCTGATTATCGTTTCCACCATTGTCAGCCTGATTCTGCTGCCAATCCTTTTCCCGTTTCATCCGTAACTCACGGAAGCTGTTCTGACTAAGGAGCATTTATGAGCAAAAGTGAACAGATATCCCATATGACCAATATTATGGCCAAGTTTGTGGGATACACCGGCAAAGTCTTGCCCG
Source organism: Klebsiella sp. S69 (assembly GCF_016516145.1). Taxonomy (NCBI): domain Bacteria; kingdom Pseudomonadati; phylum Pseudomonadota; class Gammaproteobacteria; order Enterobacterales; family Enterobacteriaceae; genus Klebsiella; species Klebsiella sp. S69. Next base: position 40,001 of record NZ_JACVUU010000038.1, read on the forward strand.
ATGACGTCACTGCAAAACTGGAAGATTTGCATAAAAAAGAGACCAGTAAACTGGCCGACGTCATCTTTACGACCATGATTGAGAACCAGCGCCTGGCGAAAGAGCTGGATCGTCCTTCCTGCCAGGATACCGGGGTGATTCAGTTTCTGGTGGAGTGCGGGGCGAACTTCCCGCTGATCGGCGAACTGGAAGCGCTGCTGCGTGAAGCGGTGATCAAAGCGACCGTCGATTCTCCGCTGCGCCATAACAGCGTCGAAACTTTTGATGAATACAATACCGGCAAAAACGTGGGTAAAGGGACGCCGACGGTATTCTGGGAGATTGTCCCGGATTCCGACCAGTGCAGCATTTATACCTATATGGCGGGCGGCGGCTGCTCCCTGCCGGGGAAAGCGATGGTGCTGATGCCGGGCGCGGGTTATGAAGGCGTCACTCGCTTTGTCCTCGATGTGATGACCAGCTATGGTCTGAACGCGTGTCCGCCGCTGCTGGTGGGCGTGGGCGTGGCGACTTCCGTTGAAACGGCGGCGCTGCTGTCGAAAAAAGCGCTGATGCGTCCGATTGGTTCGCATAATGAGAATGAGCGTGCAGCTTCGCTGGAAAAAATGCTTGAAGACGGCATCAATAAAATTGGCCTCGGGCCGCAGGGCATGTCCGGTAATACTTCCGTTATGGGCGTGAATATTGAAAACACCGCGCGCCATCCATCCACCATTGGAGTGGCGGTGAACGTCGGCTGCTGGTCGCACCGTAAAGGGCATATCGTTTTTGATAAAGACTTGAACTACACCATTACGTCTCACAGCGGAGTGAATTTCTGATGACTAAAAAAATTCTTACCACGCCAATTAAAGATGAAGATTTAGCCGATATTAAAGCTGGCGATATTATTTACCTCAATGGCCATATTGTTACCTGTCGCGATGTGGCGCACCGTCGCTTAATTGAAGGTGGCCGCGAATTACCCGTAGACGTTAACGGTGGCGCTATTTTGCACGCTGGTCCAATCGTCCGCCCAATTAAAGGCGAAGACGATAAGTTTGAAATGGTCTCCGTTGGTCCAACCACCAGTATGCGCATGGAAAAATTCGAAAAAGAATTCATTGCCAAAACGGGTGTGAAATTAATCGTTGGTAAAGGCGGAATGGGGAAAGGCACCGAAGAGGGCTGTGCGGAGCATAAAGCGCTGCACTGCGTATTCCCGGCAGGCTGTGCGGTAGTGGCGGCAGTATGCGTGGAAGAGATTGAAGATGCGCAGTGGCGCGATCTGGGAATGCCGGAAACGCTGTGGGTATGCCGGGTGAAAGAGTTTGGCCCGTTAATTGTTTCTATTGATACGCATGGTAATAACCTGTTTGAACAGAACAAAGTTATTTTCAATCAGCGTAAAGAGATTGTCGCTGATGAAATATGCCAGAACGTAAGTTTTATCAAATAATCTGATTTATATCATTCGCACGATAATGATGGCGTTATGTTTATGACGGTAATAAACAGGGACTCTGACCGGGGCGGTTCAGGGAAATCCACCCTTATTATTTTCGTTATATACCCCATGGATTTTGAGTTGCTTTGAGACGGCAAGAGAGAATCCCAGGAGCTTACTCAAGTAAGTGACTGGGGTGAATGAACGTAGCCAACAAAGACGCAACTTGAAAGACGACGGGGATAAATAACATCATTATCGTGCCTCCTGCTCGAAGGCTATTCTATGACTGATGCAGCACTGCTATTAGGCGAAGGCTTCACCCTGATGTTCCTCGGCATGGGGTTCGTGCTGGCGTTTCTGTTTCTGCTGATTTTCGCCATCCAGGGCATGTCCGCCGCCGTCAACCGCTTCTTCCCCGAACCGGCTGTCGCGCCGAAGGCGGCACCTGCGCCCGCCGCCGCGCACGCTGACGATTTCGCCCGCTTAAAGCCGGTGATTGCCGCCGCTCTCCACCACCATCGCCGACTTAACCCTTAATTCACGGAGGAATCCATGACCGTTGCCATTACCGATGTCGTCCTGCGCGACGCCCACCAGTCCCTTTTCGCCACCCGCCTGCGCCTCGACGATATGCTCCCCGTCGCCGCTCAGCTCGACGACGCGGGCTACTGGTCCCTTGAGTGCTGGGGCGGCGCCACCTTTGACGCCTGCATCCGCTTCCTCGGCGAGGACCCCTGGGTCCGCCTGCGCGAGCTCAAAAAGGCCATGCCGAAGACCCCCCTGCAGATGCTGCTCCGCGGCCAGAACCTCCTCGGCTACCGCCACTACGCCGATGACGTGGTGGAGCGCTTCACTGAGCGCGCCGTCAAAAACGGCATGGACGTGTTCCGCGTCTTCGACGCCATGAACGACCCGCGCAACATGAAAGCCGCCCTGCAGGCGGTGCGCAGCCACGGCGCCCACGCCCAGGGGACGCTCTCCTACACCACCAGTCCGGCCCACACCCTGCAGACCTGGCTTGACCTGACTGAACAGCTGCTGGAGACCGGCGTCGACTCCATCGCGATTAAAGACATGTCGGGCATTCTCACCCCGGGGGCCGCCTTTGCGCTGGTCAGCGAAATCAAGAAGCGCTATGACGTCAGGCTGCACCTGCATGCTCATGCCACCACCGGGATGGCGGAGATGGCCCTGCTGAAGGCCATCGAGGCGGGCGTTGACGGCGTTGATACCGCCATCTCTTCCATGAGCGCCACCTACGGCCACCCGGCCACCGAGGCGCTGGTGGCGACGCTGGCGGGTACTGAGCACGACACCGGGCTGGATATCCTCAGGCTGGAGAGCATCGCGGCGTACTTCCGCGAGGTGCGCAGGAAATACCACGCCTTCGAAGGCCAGCTGAAGGGCACCGACAGCCGTATCCTCGTGGCCCAGGTGCCGGGCGGGATGCTCACCAACCTCGAGGGCCAGCTGAAGCAGCAGAACGCCGCCCACCGTCTGGATGAGGTGCTGGCGGAAATCCCCCGCGTGCGTGAGGACCTCGGCTTTATCCCGCTGGTCACCCCGACCTCGCAGATTGTCGGCACCCAGGCGGTGCTGAACGTGCTGACCGGCGAGCGCTACAAAACCATCGCGAAGGAGACTGCCGGCATTCTGAAGGGCGAATACGGCCACACCCCGGTGCCGGTGAATGCGGCATTGCAGGCCCGCGTGCTGGAAGGGGCAGAAGCCATCACCTGCCGCCCGGCGGACCTGCTGAAGCCGGAGCTGGCGCAGCTGGAAGCCGACGTGAAACGTCAGGCGCAGGAGAAGGGCATCGTTCTGGCGGAGAACGCCATCGATGACGTGCTCACCGTGGCGCTGTTCCCGCAACCCGGCCTGAAGTTCCTGGAGAATCGCAATAACCCGGCGGCGTTCGAGCCGGTGCCGCAGGCTGAAGAGGTCAAACCGACGGCAAAAGCCGCTAAACCGGCGGCCTCCGGCGTCTACACCGTGGAAGTGGAGGGCAAAGCCTTTGTGGTGAAGGTCAGCGACGGCGGCGATATCAGCCAGCTGACGGCGGCCGCGCCGGCTGCCTCTTCCGCCCCGGCTCAGGCGGCCGCCCCGGCAGGTGCCGGCACGCCGGTGACCGCGCCGCTGGCGGGCACTATCTGGAAGGTCATTGCCGCGGAAGGCCAGACGGTGGCCGAAGGCGACGTGCTGCTGATTCTGGAAGCCATGAAGATGGAAACCGAAATCCGCGCCGCACAGGCCGGGACCGTGCGCGGTATCGCGGTGAAATCCGGCGATGCGGTGGCGGTGGGCGACACCCTGCTGAGCCTGGCGTAAGGAAGAGGACGCGAAATGGAAAGTCTGAACGCCCTGATTCAGGGCATGGGGCTGATGCACCTCGGCGCCGGCCAGGCCGTCATGCTGCTGGTGAGCCTGCTGCTGCTGTGGCTGGCCATCGCCAGGAAGTTCGAGCCGCTGCTGCTGCTGCCGATTGGCTTCGGTGGCCTGCTGTCGAACATTCCGGAGGCCGGGCTGGCGCTGACCGCGCTGGAAAGCCTGCTGGCCCACCACGACGCCGGGCAGCTGGCGGTGATTGCGGCGAAGCTCAACTGCGCGCCGGACGTCCACGCCATCAAAGAGGCGCTGGC
>NZ_JACVUU010000039.1:0-39568 GCF_016516145.1 Klebsiella sp. S69
AGGCATCAAACAAGTGAAGAGCCCATCCTGACGGATGGGCTTTTTGCGTTTCAGGGGTTTAACAATTCCTCCTGATAACGCCATGGTCTCTCGTCAACCCGCGACGATCGGGCAAGCCTTCCCTCGCTATATACGGTAAACTAATGCAGATTTTGCATCTGGAAGCCACTATGAGCCACTCACTTAAGCCCTGGAATACCTTCGGTCTTGACCGTTCCGCCAGCGCGATTGTACGCGCCGAAACTGAAAAACAGCTACTGGATGCCTGGCAGAATGCCGTTGCAAAGCGCCAGCCAACTCTGATCCTTGGTGAAGGAAGTAACGTCCTGTTTCTGAAGGATTATTCCGGCACGGTGATTATCAACCGTATTATGGGTATAGACGTGAGTGAAACACCTGATGCCTGGCATTTGCACGTGGGCGCGGGAGAAAACTGGCATCAGCTGGTACAGTTTGCGCTAAATAATGGAATGCCTGGTCTGGAAAATCTGGCCTTAATTCCTGGCTGCGCCGGCTCCTCGCCGATTCAAAATATTGGGGCTTATGGCCTTGAATTAAAAAAGGTTTGCCAGTACGTTGATTGTATTGAGCTGGCGACCGGGCAGAAGCAACGACTCACCGCTGCTGAGTGTCGCTTTGGCTATCGGGATAGCATTTTTAAGCATGAGTATCAGGACCGCTATGCCATCGTAGCCGTTGGTTTGATCTTACCAAAGGCATGGCAGCCCGTTTTGACCTATGGCGATTTAACCCGGCTGGATCCGCAAACCGTCACTCCCCAACAGGTATTTGATGCCGTATGCCATATGCGCATGACCAAACTTCCCGATCCAAAAGTGAATGGAAATGCGGGAAGCTTCTTTAAGAACCCGGTTGTTAGCACGGAGAAGGCTAATGCGCTACTGACCGCCTATCCAAACATCCCTCACTATCCACAGCCCGATGGCAGCATGAAGCTTGCCGCCGGCTGGCTTATCGATCAATGCCAGCTTAAAGGAAAAGTGATTGGCGGTGCAGCGGTACACAGCCAGCAGGCACTGGTATTAATCAATGATAATCAAGCAACCAGTGAGGATGTGGTTAAGCTGGCACACTATGTACGTCAGCAGGTTGGTGAAAAGTTTGATATCTGGCTGCAACCAGAAGTGCGCTTTATTGGCGAAACGGGCGAAGTGAATGCCGAGGAGACCATCGCATGAAAGACTATACCGTCCCTCTGACGCTGATATCCATATTAGCTGACGCTGAATTCCATTCAGGTGAACAACTTGGCGAGCGTTTAGGGATGAGCCGCGCCGCAATCAACAAACACATTCAAACGTTACGCGACTGGGGAATTGACGTCTTCACCGTTCCGGGTAAAGGCTACAGTTTACCTGAGCCCATTCAGCTTCTGGATGAAGAGCAGATCGCCAGGCAGATTGAACACGGGCGGGTCACCGTGCTACCGGTTATTGATTCCACCAACCAGTATCTTATGGACCGACTCGGTGAGCTGCAATCCGGTGATGCCTGCGTGGCTGAATATCAGCAGGCCGGTCGCGGCCGCCGCGGGCGTAAGTGGTTTTCGCCGTTTGGTTCTAATCTTTATCTATCAATGTACTGGCGACTGGAGCAGGGCCCTGCCGCCGCCATTGGTTTGAGCCTGGTCATCGGGATCGTGATTGCCGAAGTGCTGCAAAGCCTGGGGGCGGATAAAGTACGGGTAAAATGGCCGAACGACCTCTATTTGCAGGACCGGAAACTGTCCGGGATCCTGGTAGAGCTGACGGGGAAGACCGGCGACGCAGCGCATATCGTTAGCGGCGCAGGGATTAATTTAATGATGCGCCGCGTTGAGTCTGACGTTGTCAATCAGGGATGGATCAGTCTGCAGGAAGCGGGGATGACTATCGATCGTAATACGTTAGCAGCTTGTCTAATTAAAGAGCTGCGGGCAGGGTTTAAACTTTTTGAGAACGAAGGCTTAGCACCCTATCTGACCCGCTGGGAAAAGCTGGATAACTTTATTAATCGCCCGGTTAAACTTATTATTGGCGATAAAGAAATCGTGGGTATCTCTCGAGGCATTGATGCTCAAGGAGCATTATTACTGGAGCAAGATGGGGTAATAAAACCCTGGATTGGCGGTGAGATATCATTGCGAAGCGCGGAATAAAAAAAGGGGAGCTGACGCTCCCTTCTTTATTTCCTTAAACGCACCTGATTAACTGAGTGGTTTGCGCTTTTGGTCATTATAAGGCTTGCTCGCTCGCGTGTCGGTAGGATGTTTTCTTTTAAATTCAGAAGATTAATCTCATTCCAGAGCGATGTGGCAACATTAATTGCTTCATCTTTAGACAGCTGAGCATAGCTATGAAAATAGGAGTCCGGGTCGGTAAATGCGCCTTCGCGAAATTTCAAAAAACGGTTGATATACCAGGTCTTAAGCAGTTCTTCTGGCGCATCGACATAAATTGAAAAATCCACAAAGTCCGAAACAAATACATGGTGCGGATCGTGAGGATAATCCATCCCGCTCTGCAGAACATTTAATCCTTCAAGAATTAATATATCAGGCTGAGTAACGGTTTTATCCCCATCAGGAATGACGTCATAAATCAGATGAGAATAGACCGGCGCGGTGGCGTCAGGAACGCCGGATTTCAGGTCGGAGACGAATTTTACCAGGCGGTGCATATCATAAGACTGCGGGAAGCCTTTTTTCTTCATCAGGCCGCGCTCTTTCAGTACGGCGTTAGGATGCAGAAAACCATCCGTAGTAATCAATTCAACGTGACGATGTTCAGGCCAGCGGCTAAGTAAAGCCTGGAGTACGCGCGCGGTGGTGCTTTTCCCGACGGCCACGCTACCCGCAATGCTAATGATGTACGGAATGCGTTGCCCGTTGGTGCCCAGGAATTGTTCCAGTACAGCCTGTCGGCGCAAATTGGAGCTGATATAGAAATTGAGTAAACGCGACAGCGGCAAATAAATTTCCGCTACTTCTTCCAGGGAAAGATCTTCGTTGATGCCTTTTAACCGCGTGATTTCTTCTTCTGTTAGCGTCATCGGAACGGAATCACGAAGTGCAGCCCATTGGTCGCGGTTAAATTGTAGATACGGTGTCATTAACGTTTGCTCTTTTAGGCTCATAAGCATGCTCTTGCAACCGCCGAATGACATGAAGGCGGAGTGCTTCACACTAGTTAATCAGGACAATGGGCAGGAGGGTAACACCAGATTGCGAGGAATAATAAGAAAAAAACTCATTGAATGATGCTTTCTAAAGGTAGCATCACAGAGATGAATGGTTTAGCAAGGGCATATAAAGTTCTCAGTAGAAGCATCCGGCTTATTCAGTGAATATTGTGACCGGGTTGCGATGTATCGATGCCGCTTTAGCGGTTTGGAAGAGGATTTTGCTCTCTTCGACGATCGTTTCTATGGAGAAGGTTGGCGTATTTTTGTGCTGCTCTGTTTGAAATTACACCATTTTTTCTCGTCAGAGCACAAAATGTGAGCAATAGAACATTTTATGCAATTTTTTAGTTGCATGAACTCGCAGGTCTCCCTAGAATGCGCGCTACTTGATGCCGACTTAGCTCAGTAGGTAGAGCAACTGACTTGTAATCAGTAGGTCACCAGTTCGATTCCGGTAGTCGGCACCATCAAGTGCCTGGTGGGGTTCCCGAGCGGCCAAAGGGAGCAGACTGTAAATCTGCCGTCATCGACTTCGAAGGTTCGAATCCTTCCCCCACCACCATCTTTCGGCAACGCTTTGCGGAGCCAGAGTTGATTGGTTAAACTGGTCAGCTCAAACAGAAAAAGAGACGCTTCTCTTTTTTTTGTTATAGAAAGAACTGGGTAGCCGAGTTTCAGGATGCGGGCATCGTATAATGGCTATTACCTCAGCCTTCCAAGCTGATGATGCGGGTTCGATTCCCGCTGCCCGCTCCAAACGTGCTGATATGGCTCAGTTGGTAGAGCGCACCCTTGGTAAGGGTGAGGTCCCCAGTTCGACTCTGGGTATCAGCACCACTTCTTTATCTCTCCTCCCCTGTTTCTCTCTAGTTTATTGCATTCAACAAGTCGGGCATGTTGCCCGGTTGATGTGGTGATATCACCGATTTATCCGTGTCTTAGAGGGACAATCGATGTCTAAAGAAAAGTTTGAACGTACAAAACCGCACGTTAACGTCGGTACTATCGGCCACGTTGACCATGGTAAAACAACGCTGACCGCTGCAATCACTACCGTTCTGGCTAAAACCTACGGCGGTGCTGCTCGCGCATTCGACCAGATCGATAACGCGCCGGAAGAAAAAGCTCGTGGTATCACCATCAACACTTCCCACGTTGAATATGACACCCCGACTCGCCACTACGCGCACGTAGACTGCCCGGGCCACGCCGACTATGTTAAAAACATGATCACCGGTGCTGCGCAGATGGACGGCGCGATCCTGGTTGTTGCTGCGACTGACGGCCCGATGCCGCAGACTCGTGAGCACATCCTGCTGGGTCGTCAGGTAGGCGTTCCGTACATCATCGTGTTCCTGAACAAGTGCGACATGGTTGATGACGAAGAGCTGCTGGAACTGGTTGAAATGGAAGTTCGTGAACTTCTGTCTCAGTACGATTTCCCGGGCGATGACACTCCGATCGTTCGTGGTTCTGCTCTGAAAGCGCTGGAAGGCGACGCTGAGTGGGAATCTAAAATCATCGAACTGGCTGGCTTCCTGGACTCTTACATTCCGGAACCAGAGCGTGCGATTGACAAGCCGTTCCTGCTGCCGATCGAAGACGTATTCTCCATCTCCGGTCGTGGTACCGTTGTTACCGGTCGTGTAGAGCGCGGTATCATCAAAGTTGGCGAAGAAGTTGAAATCGTTGGTATTAAAGAGACTGCTAAGTCTACCTGTACTGGCGTTGAAATGTTCCGCAAACTGCTGGACGAAGGCCGTGCTGGTGAGAACGTTGGTGTTCTGCTGCGTGGTATCAAACGTGAAGAAATCGAACGTGGTCAGGTACTGGCTAAGCCGGGCTCTATCAAGCCGCACACCAAGTTCGAATCTGAAGTTTATATCCTGTCCAAAGACGAAGGCGGCCGTCACACTCCGTTCTTCAAAGGCTACCGTCCGCAGTTCTACTTCCGTACAACTGACGTGACTGGCACCATCGAACTGCCGGAAGGCGTAGAGATGGTTATGCCGGGCGACAACATCAAAATGGTTGTTACCCTGATCCACCCGATCGCGATGGACGACGGTCTGCGTTTCGCAATCCGTGAAGGCGGCCGTACCGTTGGCGCAGGCGTGGTTGCTAAAGTTCTCGGCTAATTGCTGATAACATTTGACGCAATGCGCAATAAAAGGGCATCATTTGATGCCCTTTTTGCACGCTTTCACACCAGAACCTGGCTCATCAGTGATTTTTTGGGTCATAATCATTGCTGAGACAGGCTCTGAAGAGGGCGTTAAGTCCGAAACGCAGCAGAGCATTTCGGTTTGGTCGCCTCGCATTTCATGCGGGGTGAAGTTATTTGTCTGAATTCTTGTGACAGGTTGGTTTATGAGTGCGAATACCGAAGCTCAAGGGAGCGGGCGCGGCCTCGAAGCGATGAAGTGGACAATCGTTGTCGTGCTGCTGGTTGTGGCCATCGTCGGCAACTTCCTTTATCGTGACATTATGCTGGCAGTGCGTGCGCTGGCCGTAGTGATTCTGATCGCTGCAGCAGGCGGTGTCGCGCTGTTAACGACAAAAGGTAAGGCGACAGTCGCTTTCGCTCGTGAAGCGAGAACCGAAGTCCGTAAGGTGATCTGGCCGACTCGCCAGGAAACGCTGCATACCACGTTGATTGTTGCCGCGGTGACCGCCGTAATGTCACTGATCCTGTGGGGACTGGATGGTATTCTGGTTCGCCTGGTATCCTTTATCACTGGCCTGAGGTTCTGAGATGTCTGAAGCTCCTAAAAAACGCTGGTACGTCGTTCAGGCGTTTTCTGGTTTTGAAGGTCGCGTAGCTACCTCGTTGCGTGAACATATCAAATTACACAATATGGAAGAGCTGTTTGGCGAAGTCATGGTGCCGACCGAAGAAGTGGTCGAAATCCGCGGCGGCCAGCGTCGTAAAAGCGAACGTAAATTCTTCCCGGGCTACGTGCTGGTCCAGATGGTGATGAACGACGCGAGCTGGCACCTGGTGCGCAGCGTACCGCGTGTGATGGGCTTTATCGGCGGTACTTCTGACCGTCCGGCGCCTATCAGTGACAAAGAAGTCGATGCGATCATGAACCGTCTGCAGCAGGTTGGCGATAAGCCGCGGCCGAAAACGCTGTTTGAGCCGGGTGAAATGGTACGCGTTAGCGACGGCCCATTTGCCGACTTTAACGGCGTGGTTGAAGAAGTGGACTACGAAAAGTCTCGTCTGAAAGTGTCCGTTTCTATCTTCGGTCGTGCGACGCCGGTCGAGCTGGACTTTGCCCAGGTAGAAAAGGCTTAACCGCCGATCAAAAAAGCAACGCTTTAATCGTTGCATGAGGCGCGAAATTGGCATACAATTTCGCGCCTTTTGTTTTTATGGGCCTGATGCCCGTAAAGCGATATTTATCACGGGGAGCCTTTTGTAAGGCGCTACACCCAAACGAGGAAATTTAAATGGCTAAGAAAGTACAAGCCTACGTCAAGCTGCAGGTTGCAGCTGGTATGGCAAACCCGAGTCCGCCGGTTGGTCCAGCACTGGGTCAGCAGGGTGTGAACATCATGGAATTCTGCAAAGCGTTTAACGCAAAAACTGAATCCCTGGAAAAAGGTCTGCCAATCCCGGTTGTTATCACCGTTTACGCTGACCGTTCTTTCACCTTCGTTACCAAAACTCCGCCGGCAGCAGTTCTGCTGAAAAAAGCGGCTGGTATCAAGTCTGGTTCCGGTAAACCGAACAAAGACAAAGTAGGTAAAATTTCCCGCGCTCAGCTGCAGGAAATCGCGCAGACCAAAGCTGCCGACATGACTGGTTCCGACATTGAAGCGATGACTCGCTCCATTGAAGGTACTGCACGTTCCATGGGCCTGGTAGTGGAGGACTAAGAAATGGCTAAACTGACCAAGCGCATGTCCGTGATTCGTGACAAAGTTGATGCGACCAAACAGTACGACATCAACGAAGCCATCTCTCTGTTGAAAGAACTGGCGACTGCTAAGTTCGTTGAAAGCGTTGATGTTGCCGTTAACCTCGGCATTGACGCTCGTAAATCTGACCAGAACGTTCGTGGCGCGACCGTACTGCCGCACGGTACTGGCCGTTCAGTTCGCGTAGCCGTATTTGCCCAGGGCCCGAACGCTGAAGCAGCTAAAGCTGCTGGCGCAGAGCTGGTAGGTATGGAAGATCTGGCTGACCAGATCAAAAAAGGCGAAATGAACTTTGACGTGGTTATTGCTTCTCCGGATGCAATGCGCGTTGTTGGCCAGCTGGGCCAGGTTCTGGGTCCGCGCGGCCTGATGCCAAACCCGAAAGTTGGTACTGTAACTCCGAACGTTGCTGAAGCGGTTAAGAACGCTAAAGCAGGTCAGGTACGTTACCGTAACGACAAAAACGGCATCATCCACACCACCATCGGTAAAGTGGATTTTGACGCTGATAAACTGAAAGAAAACCTGGAAGCTCTGCTGGTTGCGCTGAAAAAAGCGAAACCGACTCAGGCTAAAGGCGTGTACATCAAGAAAATCAGCATCTCCACCACCATGGGTGCTGGCGTTGCCGTTGATCAGGCTGGTCTGAGCGCTTCTGCGAACTAAGATTAGCTTTACGTGGGCGGTGAATTTGTCTACAATCTTACCCCCACGTATTCTGCTTATAGCAGACGTATAGCCGAGATATTCAGGCTGTGGCAAGGCAGTCAACGCCGCCACTGAGTGAATAGCGACGGCTAAACAAGATTTGTTCGTTGGAGCCTGGCCTATCCAGGCCTCCGTCGAAGACCGCAGGTGTTTCGCAAGAAACTTAATCCCCTGCGTAGACGGTGACAGAACGCTAAGATTATTTTTGGATACTCTGGCTTGTTTCTGCTCACCGTATTAAGACGCTCTTCTCTTTGAGTTGAGTGAAGTGAGTTCCGGAGCATGAGCTCTGGCAAACATCCAGGAGCAAAGCTAATGGCTTTAAATCTTCAAGACAAACAAGCGATTGTTGCTGAAGTCAGCGAAGTAGCCAAAGGCGCGCTGTCTGCAGTAGTTGCGGATTCCCGTGGCGTTACTGTAGACAAAATGACTGAACTGCGTAAAGCAGGTCGTGAAGCTGGCGTATACATGCGTGTTGTTCGTAACACCCTGCTGCGCCGCGTCGTTGAAGGTACTCCTTTCGAGTGCCTGAAAGACACGTTTGTTGGTCCGACCCTGATTGCATACTCTATGGAACACCCGGGCGCAGCTGCTCGTCTGTTCAAAGATTTCGCGAAAGCGAATGCAAAATTTGAGGTCAAAGCCGCAGCCTTTGAAGGTGAGCTGATCCCGGCGTCGCAAATCGACCGCCTGGCAACTCTGCCGACCTACGAAGAAGCAATTGCACGCCTGATGGCAACCATGAAAGAAGCTTCGGCTGGCAAACTGGTTCGCACTCTGGCTGCTGTACGCGATGCGAAAGAAGCTGCTTAATCGCAGTTATCTTCATAAAGCATCTGCTTACGTATAAACTTATTCTGATATTCAGGAACAATTTAAATGTCTATCACTAAAGATCAAATCATTGAAGCAGTATCCGCTATGTCCGTAATGGACGTTGTTGAGCTGATCTCTGCAATGGAAGAAAAATTCGGTGTTTCCGCCGCTGCTGCTGTAGCTGTTGCTGCTGGCCCGGCTGCTGACGCTGCTGAAGAAAAAACTGAATTCGACGTAATTCTGAAAGGTATCGGCGCGAACAAAGTTGCCGTTATCAAAGCAGTACGTGGCGCAACTGGCCTGGGTCTGAAAGAAGCTAAAGACCTGGTAGAATCTGCTCCGGCTGCTCTGAAAGAAGGCGTGAGCAAAGATGACGCTGAAGCACTGAAAAAATCTCTGGAAGAAGCTGGCGCTGAAGTTGAAGTTAAATAAGCCAACCTTTCCGGTTGCAGCCTGAGAAATCAGGCTGATGGCTGGTGACTTTTTGGTCACCAGCCTTTTTGCGCTGTAAGGCGCCAGTAGCATTTCACACTGTTTGACTACTGGTTGTCCTGACAATGCTTGTTTCTATAGACGACTTAATATACTGCGACAGGTTAGGGTCCCTGAGCTGTGTAAATCGCAATGAAATGGTTTAAGCGTGATAGAAACAGGTATTGCGGAAAGTGTTCCATTTTCCGGTCAACAAAATAGTGTTGCATAAAAAACTGCCTTATGTGGGCAGATGGGTCGACTTGTCAGCGAGCTGAGGAACCCTATGGTTTACTCCTATACCGAGAAAAAACGTATTCGTAAGGATTTTGGTAAACGTCCGCAGGTTCTGGACATACCTTATCTCCTTTCTATCCAGCTTGACTCGTTTCAGAAGTTCATCGAGCAAGATCCTGAAGGGCAGTATGGTCTGGAAGCAGCTTTCCGTTCCGTATTCCCGATTAAGAGCTACAGCGGTAATTCTGAGCTGCAGTATGTCAGCTACCGTCTGGGCGAACCGGTTTTTGACGTTAAAGAATGTCAGATCCGTGGCGTGACCTACTCGGCACCGCTGCGCGTTAAACTGCGTCTGGTGATCTACGAGCGCGAAGCGCCGGAAGGCACCGTTAAAGACATTAAAGAACAAGAAGTCTACATGGGCGAAATTCCGCTCATGACCGACAACGGTACCTTTGTTATCAACGGTACCGAGCGCGTTATCGTTTCTCAGCTGCACCGTAGCCCGGGCGTCTTCTTTGACAGTGACAAAGGTAAGACTCACTCTTCCGGTAAGGTTCTGTATAACGCACGTATCATCCCTTACCGTGGCTCCTGGCTGGACTTCGAATTCGACCCGAAAGACAACCTGTTTGTCCGTATCGACCGTCGTCGTAAGCTACCGGCTACCATCATCCTGCGCGCGCTGAATTACACCACTGAGCAGATCCTTGACCTGTTCTTCGAAAAAGTGGTCTTTGAAATTCGCGACAACAAGCTGCAGATGGAACTGGTACCGGAGCGTCTGCGCGGCGAAACCGCCTCCTTCGATATCGAAGCGAACGGTAAAGTGTACGTTGAGAAAGGACGCCGCATCACTGCGCGTCACATTCGCCAGCTGGAAAAAGACGATATCAAACATATCGAAGTTCCGGTTGAGTACATCGCTGGCAAAGTTGCCTCTAAAGACTATGTTGACGAATCTACTGGCGAGCTGATCTGCCCGGCGAACATGGAGCTGAGCCTGGATCTGCTGGCCAAGCTGAGCCAGTCTGGCCATAAGCGTATCGAAACGCTGTTCACCAACGATCTGGATCACGGTCCGTACATCTCTGAGACTGTACGCGTTGACCCGACCAACGATCGTCTGAGCGCACTGGTAGAAATCTACCGCATGATGCGCCCTGGTGAGCCGCCGACTCGTGAAGCTGCTGAAAGCCTGTTCGAGAACCTGTTCTTCTCCGAAGACCGCTACGATCTGTCCGCGGTTGGTCGTATGAAGTTCAACCGTTCTCTGCTGCGCGACGAAATCGAAGGTTCCGGTATCCTGAGCAAAGAAGACATCATTGAAGTGATGAAGAAGCTCATCGATATCCGTAACGGTAAAGGCGAAGTCGATGATATCGACCACCTTGGCAACCGTCGTATCCGTTCCGTTGGCGAAATGGCGGAAAACCAGTTCCGCGTTGGCCTGGTTCGCGTAGAGCGTGCGGTGAAAGAGCGTCTGTCTCTGGGCGATCTGGATACCCTGATGCCTCAGGATATGATCAACGCCAAGCCGATTTCTGCAGCGGTGAAAGAGTTCTTTGGCTCCAGCCAGCTGTCTCAGTTTATGGACCAGAACAACCCGCTGTCTGAGATTACGCACAAACGTCGTATCTCTGCACTCGGCCCGGGCGGCCTGACTCGCGAACGCGCAGGCTTTGAAGTTCGAGACGTACACCCGACTCACTACGGTCGCGTATGTCCAATCGAAACGCCTGAAGGTCCGAACATCGGTCTGATCAACTCCCTGTCCGTGTACGCACAGACGAACGAATACGGCTTCCTTGAGACTCCGTATCGTAAAGTCACCGACGGCGTTGTGACCGACGAAATTCATTACCTGTCTGCTATCGAAGAAGGTAACTACGTTATTGCTCAGGCGAACTCCAACCTGGATGACGAAGGCCACTTTGTAGAAGATCTGGTTACCTGCCGTAGTAAAGGCGAATCCAGCTTGTTCAGCCGCGATCAGGTTGACTACATGGACGTATCCACCCAGCAGGTGGTTTCCGTCGGTGCGTCCCTGATCCCGTTCCTGGAACACGATGACGCCAACCGTGCATTGATGGGTGCGAACATGCAACGTCAGGCCGTTCCGACCCTGCGTGCTGATAAGCCGCTGGTTGGTACCGGTATGGAACGTGCTGTTGCCGTTGACTCCGGTGTAACTGCGGTGGCTAAACGTGGCGGCCTGGTTCAGTACGTGGATGCGTCCCGTATCGTTATCAAAGTTAACGAAGACGAGATGTACCCGGGCGAAGCAGGTATCGACATCTATAACCTGACCAAGTACACCCGCTCTAACCAGAACACCTGCATCAACCAGATGCCGTGTGTCTCTCTGGGCGAGCCGATTGAGCGCGGTGACGTGCTGGCTGACGGTCCGTCTACCGACCTCGGTGAACTGGCGCTCGGTCAGAACATGCGCGTCGCGTTCATGCCGTGGAACGGTTACAACTTCGAAGACTCCATCCTCGTATCCGAGCGTGTTGTTCAGGAAGACCGTTTTACTACCATCCACATTCAGGAACTGGCGTGCGTGTCCCGCGACACCAAGCTGGGGCCGGAAGAGATCACCGCTGATATCCCGAACGTGGGTGAAGCTGCACTCTCTAAACTGGATGAGTCCGGTATCGTTTATATCGGTGCGGAAGTGACCGGTGGCGATATTCTGGTTGGTAAAGTAACGCCGAAAGGTGAAACCCAGCTGACGCCAGAAGAGAAGCTGCTGCGTGCGATCTTCGGTGAGAAAGCGTCTGACGTTAAAGACTCTTCTCTGCGCGTGCCAAACGGTGTCTCCGGTACCATTATCGACGTTCAGGTCTTTACCCGCGACGGCGTAGAAAAAGACAAACGCGCGCTGGAAATCGAAGAGATGCAGCTCAAGCAGGCGAAGAAAGACCTGTCTGAAGAACTGCAGATCCTCGAAGCTGGCCTGTTTGGTCGTATCTATGCGGTGCTGGTCTCCGGCGGTATCGAAGCTGAGAAGCTCGACAAGCTGCCGCGCGATCGCTGGCTGGAACTCGGCCTGACCGACGAAGAGAAACAAAACCAGCTGGAACAGCTGGCTGAGCAGTACGACGAACTGAAACACGAGTTCGAGAAAAAACTCGAAGCGAAACGCCGTAAAATCACTCAGGGCGACGATCTGGCACCGGGCGTGCTGAAGATCGTTAAAGTGTATCTGGCCGTTAAACGTCAGATTCAGCCTGGTGACAAAATGGCAGGTCGTCACGGTAACAAGGGTGTTATCTCTAAGATCAACCCGATCGAAGATATGCCTTACGATGAAAACGGCACGCCGGTCGACATCGTACTGAACCCGCTGGGCGTACCGTCTCGTATGAACATCGGTCAGATCCTGGAAACTCACCTGGGTATGGCTGCGAAAGGTATTGGCGAGAAAATCAACGCTATGCTGAAACAGCAGCAGGAAGTCGCCAAACTGCGCGAGTTCATCCAGCGTGCCTACGATCTGGGTACCGACGTTCGTCAGAAGGTTGATCTGAATACCTTCACTGACGAAGAAGTTATGCGTCTCGCTGAAAACCTGAAAAAAGGTATGCCGATCGCAACGCCGGTCTTCGACGGTGCGAAAGAGTCTGAAATCAAGGAGCTGTTACAGCTCGGTGGTCTGCCGACTTCCGGCCAGATCACCCTGTTCGACGGTCGTACCGGTGAGCAATTCGAGCGCCAGGTTACCGTTGGCTACATGTACATGCTGAAACTGAACCACCTGGTTGATGACAAGATGCATGCGCGTTCTACCGGTTCTTACAGCCTGGTTACTCAGCAGCCGCTGGGTGGTAAGGCACAGTTCGGTGGTCAGCGCTTCGGGGAGATGGAAGTGTGGGCGCTGGAAGCATATGGCGCAGCATACACCCTGCAGGAAATGCTCACCGTTAAGTCTGATGACGTGAACGGCCGTACTAAGATGTATAAGAACATCGTGGATGGCAACCATCAGATGGAACCGGGCATGCCGGAATCCTTCAACGTACTGTTGAAAGAGATTCGCTCGCTGGGCATCAACATCGAACTGGAAGACGAGTAACTCTCGCTCAAACAGGTCACTGGTGCCGGGGTAAGACCCGGCGCCAGATTGTGCTAACTCCGACGGGAGCAAATCCGTGAAAGACTTATTAAAGTTTCTGAAAGCGCAAACTAAAACCGAAGAGTTTGATGCGATCAAAATTGCTCTGGCATCGCCAGACATGATCCGTTCATGGTCTTTTGGTGAAGTTAAAAAGCCGGAAACCATTAACTACCGTACGTTCAAACCTGAGCGTGACGGCCTTTTCTGCGCGCGTATTTTCGGGCCAGTAAAAGACTACGAGTGCCTGTGCGGTAAGTACAAGCGCCTGAAACACCGCGGTGTGATCTGTGAGAAGTGCGGCGTTGAAGTGACCCAGACTAAAGTGCGCCGTGAGCGTATGGGCCACATCGAGCTGGCGTCTCCGACCGCTCATATCTGGTTCCTGAAGTCTCTGCCGTCCCGTATCGGCCTGCTTCTCGATATGCCGTTGCGCGATATCGAACGCGTGCTGTACTTCGAATCCTATGTGGTTATCGAAGGCGGTATGACCAACCTGGAACGCCAGCAGATCCTGACTGAAGAACAGTATCTGGACGCGCTGGAAGAGTTCGGTGACGAATTTGACGCGAAGATGGGTGCGGAAGCTATCCAGGCCCTGCTGAAGAGCATGGATCTGGAGCAAGAGTGTGAAACTCTGCGCGAAGAGCTGAACGAAACCAATTCCGAAACCAAGCGTAAGAAGCTGACCAAGCGTATCAAACTGCTGGAAGCGTTCGTACAGTCTGGCAACAAGCCGGAGTGGATGATCCTGACCGTTCTGCCGGTACTGCCGCCAGATCTGCGTCCGCTGGTTCCGCTGGATGGTGGTCGTTTTGCGACTTCTGACCTGAACGATCTGTATCGTCGCGTCATTAACCGTAACAACCGTCTGAAACGTCTGCTGGATCTGGCTGCGCCGGACATCATCGTACGCAACGAAAAACGTATGCTGCAGGAAGCGGTTGACGCCCTGCTGGATAACGGTCGTCGCGGTCGTGCGATCACCGGTTCGAACAAACGTCCTCTGAAATCTTTGGCCGATATGATCAAAGGTAAGCAGGGTCGTTTCCGTCAGAACCTGCTCGGTAAGCGTGTTGACTACTCCGGTCGTTCTGTAATCACCGTAGGTCCATACCTGCGTCTGCATCAGTGCGGTCTGCCGAAGAAAATGGCGCTGGAGCTGTTCAAACCGTTTATTTACGGCAAGCTGGAGCTGCGTGGCCTGGCCACCACCATCAAAGCCGCTAAGAAAATGGTTGAGCGCGAAGAAGCTGTCGTTTGGGATATCCTGGACGAAGTCATCCGCGAACACCCGGTACTGCTGAACCGTGCACCAACCCTGCACCGTCTGGGTATCCAGGCATTTGAACCAGTGCTGATCGAAGGTAAAGCTATCCAGCTGCACCCGCTGGTTTGTGCGGCATACAACGCCGACTTCGATGGTGACCAGATGGCTGTTCACGTACCGCTGACGCTGGAAGCCCAGCTCGAAGCGCGTGCGCTGATGATGTCTACTAACAACATCCTGTCTCCAGCGAACGGTGAGCCTATCATCGTTCCGTCTCAGGACGTTGTACTGGGTCTGTACTACATGACCCGTGACTGTGTTAACGCCAAAGGCGAAGGCATGGTGCTGACTGGCCCGAAAGAAGCTGAGCGTATTTATCGCGCTGGCCTGGCCTCTCTGCATGCGCGCGTTAAAGTGCGTATCACCGAATACGAAAAAGATGAAAACGGCGAATTCGTTGCGAAAACCAGCCTGAAAGATACGACCGTTGGTCGCGCCATTCTGTGGATGATCGTACCGAAAGGTCTGCCTTTCTCCATCGTCAACCAGGCGCTGGGTAAGAAGGCTATCTCTAAGATGCTGAACACCTGCTACCGTATTCTGGGCCTGAAACCGACCGTTATTTTTGCGGACCAGACGATGTACACCGGCTTTGCTTATGCAGCGCGTTCAGGTGCATCCGTTGGTATCGATGACATGGTCATCCCGGAGAAAAAATACGAGATCATCAGCGAAGCGGAAGCGGAAGTTGCTGAGATTCAGGAGCAGTTCCAGTCGGGTCTGGTGACCGCTGGCGAACGCTATAACAAAGTTATCGATATCTGGGCTGCGGCCAACGATCGTGTATCCAAAGCGATGATGGACAACCTGCAAACCGAAACCGTTATTAACCGTAACGGCGAAGAAGAGCAGCAGGTTTCCTTCAACAGCATCTACATGATGGCCGACTCCGGTGCGCGTGGTTCTGCTGCACAGATTCGTCAGCTTGCCGGTATGCGTGGTCTGATGGCGAAGCCGGATGGCTCGATCATCGAAACGCCAATCACCGCGAACTTCCGTGAAGGTCTGAACGTACTCCAGTACTTCATCTCCACGCACGGTGCGCGTAAAGGTCTGGCGGATACCGCACTGAAAACAGCGAACTCCGGTTACCTGACCCGTCGTCTGGTTGACGTTGCACAGGACCTGGTCGTTACTGAAGACGACTGTGGCACCCTGGAAGGCATCACCATGACCCCGGTTATCGAGGGTGGCGATGTTAAAGAGCCGCTGCGCGATCGCGTACTGGGTCGTGTGACCGCTGAAGACGTTCTGAAGCCGGGTACGGCGGACATTCTGGTTCCACGCAACACGCTGCTTCATGAGCACTGGTGCGATCTGCTGGAAGAGAACTCCGTTGACTCCGTCAAAGTGCGTTCCGTTGTATCCTGTGACACCGACTTTGGTGTATGTGCGCACTGCTACGGTCGTGACCTGGCGCGTGGCCACATCATCAACAAAGGTGAGGCTATCGGCGTTATCGCGGCACAGTCCATCGGTGAGCCGGGTACACAGCTGACGATGCGTACGTTCCACATCGGTGGTGCGGCATCTCGTGCGGCTGCTGAGTCCAGCATCCAGGTGAAAAACAAAGGTAGCATCCGTCTGAGCAATGCGAAGTCGGTTGTGAACTCCAGCGGTAAGCTGGTTATTACGTCCCGTAATACCGAGCTGAAACTGATCGACGAATTCGGTCGTACCAAAGAGAGCTATAAAGTGCCTTACGGCTCCGTTATGGCGAAAGGTGATGGTGAGCAGGTTGCCGGCGGTGAAACCGTAGCAAACTGGGATCCGCACACCATGCCGGTTATCACCGAAGTGAGCGGTTTCGTCCGCTTCACTGACATGATTGACGGCCAGACCATTACTCGTCAGACCGACGAGCTGACCGGCCTGTCTTCTCTGGTGGTTCTGGATTCTGCAGAGCGTACCACTGGTGGTAAAGACCTGCGTCCGGCGCTGAAAATCGTTGATGCTCAGGGTAATGATGTTCTGATCCCTGGCACCGATATGCCTGCGCAGTACTTCCTGCCGGGTAAAGCGATTGTTCAGCTGGAAGATGGCGTACAGATCAGTTCTGGTGACACCCTGGCGCGTGTACCGCAGGAATCCGGCGGTACCAAGGACATCACCGGTGGTCTACCGCGCGTTGCCGACCTGTTCGAAGCGCGTCGTCCGAAAGAGCCGGCAATCCTGGCTGAAATCAGCGGCATCATTTCCTTCGGTAAAGAAACCAAAGGGAAACGTCGTCTGGTTATCACCCCGGTAGACGGTAGCGATCCGTACGAAGAGATGATTCCTAAATGGCGTCAGCTCAACGTGTTCGAAGGTGAACGCGTAGAACGTGGTGATGTAGTTTCCGACGGTCCGGAAGCACCGCACGACATTCTGCGTCTGCGTGGCGTACATGCTGTGACTCGTTATATTGTTAACGAAGTCCAGGACGTATACCGTCTGCAGGGCGTTAAGATTAACGATAAGCACATTGAAGTTATCGTTCGTCAGATGCTGCGTAAAGCGACCATCGAAAGCGCCGGTAGCTCCGACTTCCTGGAAGGCGAACAGGTTGAATACTCTCGCGTCAAGATCGCTAACCGCGAGCTGGAAGCGAACGGCAAAGTGGGTGCAACATTCTCCCGCGATCTGCTGGGTATCACTAAAGCGTCCCTGGCAACCGAATCGTTCATCTCTGCCGCATCGTTCCAGGAGACCACGCGTGTCCTGACCGAAGCAGCCGTTGCGGGTAAACGCGACGAACTGCGTGGCCTGAAAGAGAACGTTATCGTGGGTCGTCTGATCCCGGCCGGTACCGGTTATGCCTACCACCAGGATCGTATGCGCCGCCGCGCAGCTGGCGAGCTGCCAGCAGCGCCGCAGGTCAGCGTGGAAGAAGCTTCTGCTAACCTGGCAGAGCTGCTGAACGCGGGTCTGGGCGGTTCCGACAACGATTAATCGTTGATTCGCTAAGCGCTTAAAAGCCAGTCAGATCATCTGACTGGCTTTTTTATTGCCTGCCCGTTGCTGCTATTATTTATTCGTTATACTTTTTAATTACATTTAATTAATGTAATCGCTGCAATTAATTAGCAAATAAACTCCCCCTTCAAGATTATTTATTTCTGTTTCAGATTTTCATCATCAATCAATGGGTAAAAATCCTACACGTATCAAAAAATACGCGCCGCAAACGCTATATAGTCAAAAAGCTCAAATAATCATGTGATTACTTTTCCCTCATCTTTTCGGTTCTTCGCAACTGAGGGGATCGCTGTATCTGGCGAAAGGGGGCGGGGAAGATGAGTAAATAAAAAACAAAGCGGAAAAGTATTGTCGCTATTTAAAAGATAGCGTCTGGGGGAAGCATGGAATTTGCTATTCAACTTATCATTATCTTAATTTGTTTGTTCTATGGCGCGAGAAAGGGCGGTATTGCGCTCGGCCTTTTAGGCGGCATTGGTCTGGTTATTTTAGTGTTTGTCTTTCATCTTAAGCCGGGAAAACCCCCTGTAGACGTCATGCTGGTGATCATTGCGGTGGTGGCCGCCTCAGCGACGCTGCAGGCTTCCGGCGGTTTAGACGTTATGCTGCAGATTGCGGAGAAACTGCTGCGGCGCAACCCGAAATACGTTTCAATCGTGGCGCCATTCGTCACCTGCACGTTGACCATTCTTTGCGGCACCGGGCACGTGGTGTATACCATTCTGCCAATTATTTATGATGTTGCGATCAAAAATAATATTCGCCCGGAACGACCGATGGCCGCGAGTTCGATCGGCGCGCAGATGGGGATTATCGCCAGCCCGGTTTCGGTGGCAGTCGTCTCGCTGGTGGCGATGCTTGGCAATTTCACCTTTAACGGTAAGCACCTTGAGTTTCTCGATCTGCTGGCGATCACTATTCCGTCAACGCTGCTGGGGATTCTGGCCATTGGTATCTTCAGCTGGTTTCGCGGTAAAGACCTCGATAAAGACGAAGCCTTTCAGGCTTTTATTGCGGTGCCGGAAAACCGCCATTACGTTTATGGTGATACGGCCACGCTGCTCAATAAGAAGCTGCCGACCAGTAACTGGATTGCGATGTGGATTTTTCTGGCCTCAATAGCCGTTGTCGCCCTGCTCGGCGCCTTCTCCGAGCTGCGTCCGGCCTTTGATGACAAGCCGCTGTCGATGGTGCTGGTGATCCAAATGTTTATGCTGCTTTCCGGGGCGCTCATCATCATCATTACCAAAACCAATCCCGCTTCGATTTCCAAAAATGAGGTGTTCCGTTCCGGGATGATCGCCATTGTCGCGGTGTACGGTATCGCGTGGATGGCGGAGACGATGTTTGGCGCGCATATGACCGAGATAAAAGGCGTGCTCGGGGAGATGGTGAAGGAGTACCCGTGGGCTTACGCTATCGTACTGCTGCTGGTGTCGAAGTTTGTTAACTCACAGGCGGCTGCGCTGGCGGCGATTGTTCCGGTGGCGCTGGCGATTGGCGTCGATCCGGCTTACATCGTTGCTTCCGCACCTGCCTGTTACGGGTATTACATTCTGCCGACCTACCCAAGCGATCTGGCGGCGATTCAATTCGACCGCTCTGGTACAACGCATATCGGCCGCTTTGTGATTAACCATAGCTTTATTCTGCCAGGGCTCATTGGCGTTAGCGTCTCTTGCGTCTTTGGTTGGGTATTTGCGGCGATGTATGGATTTCTGTAAGAGAGGACAGGCGCCGTTAGCGGCGCCTGTTAAATAGTTGGGGTTATTGCGCGAGCGGAATTCGGCGATAGAGCTCAATCATATCGGTTGCCAGATCCTGAATGACCATCGCGTTCATCAGGTGGTCCTGGGAATGAACGGTAATCAGGTTAACCGGAAGCTTGCCGCTGCCTTCATCCATGCCGATCAGCTGGGTCTGGATTTTATGCGCATGTTTGACAAATTCGTGAGATTCCGCCATCGCCTGTTCGGCCGCAGCAAAATCGCCTTTACGCGCCAGCTGCAGAGCGGTTAAGGCAGAGCTACGCGCTGAACCGGCGTTAACCAGAAGCTCCATGATGATCGTTTCTAAGTCTTCCATCTCTTACTCCATCAGCTTCAGGGCTTTATCAAGCACGGCTTCGCCTTTCATCATGCCGTAATCCATCATATCGATGACGGCAACTTTTTTACCAAACGGGTCGGCCATAGCCTGTAGCTTGGCCTGCTCATACTTCACCTGGGGGCCGAGCAGGATAATATCGGCAGCGGCAAGGTTGTCTTTAAACTCGGCAACCGGTACGGCTTTGATGGAGACTTCCACACCTTTTTGTTGCGCAGCAGCCTGCATACGTTGAACCAGCATGCTGGTGGACATACCTGCGGCACAGCATAAAACGATATTCTTCATAATTGTTGGCCCTTATGTTCCTTGATGTACCATCTTTATCGCGGGCAGGCGGGCGGGACAACCGCTTTACGGTGATTGTGTGTAAGTCATCACAAAATAATGAAACCGGTTTCGGTTATGGAGGAGAAAACGCTAAAAGCCGCGTCCGACGGGCCGGAAACGGTAGGCTCTGTTACGCGTGGACGATGCGATTCTTGCCCTGCTGCTTGGCTTTATACAGCGCTTCATCAACGCGCACGACAAGCTGCTCCAGGGGTTCCATATTCCATTCGCCGAGACCTGCGCTAAAGGTGACCGTTAGCCCTTCTTCACGCCAGGAGCGCTGCGCAACGCGGGCTCGCCAGCTCTCCAGCAGCTTCAGGGCGTCATCGCTATGTCCGGTGGTAAAGATCACCGCAAACTCCTCCCCGCCGTAGCGGTAAAGTGAAATTTGCAGAGGTTGGAGGATCTGCAGTCCTTCCCGTGCGACATTGCGCAGAACGATATCGCCATTGAGATGACCCCAGGTGTCATTTATCGTTTTAAAGTTATCAATATCCACCAGCGCGAGAGAGAAAGGTTGATGATCGTTCATCAGCGCGGCGATATCATTGTCGAAGGCGCGTCGGTTCTTGCAGCCGGTTAGCGCATCGATGGTCGCCTGGCGAACGTAGGTTAACTCGCGCTGCTTATTGCTCTCGATGGCTTTGCTGAGCATCGCTTCCAGCCGCGGGGCGCGCTGAACATCCCCGGTTTTAATCGCATTGATGATGTTCATCAACACCGTACGTGAAGCATGGCGCAGATACAGGCCAAACAGCACGATAACGATCGCGGCCAGGGCAAAGCTCCAGGCGACGATATCCGTTTCATGGCGAGTCAAGTTGACCAGCGTCGAGTTATCGACCCGATAAATGACAAACCAGTCGGGGTTGGTAAACGAGTAGTAGTAGTACCAGGCGTTCGTATCGGTATCGTAGAGCTGGCCTTCGCCGCTGGTCATTCTGTCCATCAACGCTTCACTGACGTAGGGTTTAAATAAGGCGCCAGGATCCGGATGGAGAACGACTTTACCATCGCGTTGCACCACAAAAAATTCCCCCTGGACCGGAGCAACCATCTGCCGTAACGCGTAGCCCATTGAGGTGAGATCGAGATGAAATGCGAGACTGCCCTTTAGCCGTCCCTCTGGAGAAATTATGGGTTTGTAGACGGTAATCGTCGGATGATGTGTGAAGTAGTCGTTGTACGGGCTGGTATACCGGCTGAAGGTACTGGCTTCCGCTTGTTTAATAAACCACGGTCTCGATTTGGCATCAAAAGACTGACTGTCTTCCGTCTCCAGAACCTCGGGCGCGCGCAGGTAGTGCCCATTGGTATCCGCCAGCGAGATGGACGAAACGGTTTGCATCATATTTTGCAGCTGCATGAGCTGCATCAAACCTTTTTCAGGATTGACGTTAACCGCCTCATTGAGCGCATCATTGCGGGCAAAGAAAGTGGCGGCACGGGTGAGGATAAAGTCATTGCCCTGCAGCAGCGTCTCCGTGTAGTTGGTCGCCATATTGTGGGTAAAATTGCGGTTAATATGATGATAATCTTCAAGAAAATCATTTCTCTGCGTCGTCGTGGCGAACACCGCTATCAGCAAGAAGCTGAATAAAATACCCGCGAACCCGATCACAATCGGCGAGGTGAAAGAGAGCTTTCTATTATGGCGAGCCATGAGTCGTAAATCGTTCCAGAAGCGTTAAACCGTGGAGAAAGATGCAGGTTTAGCCAGCATGCCTGCCGATTGAATCAGATAAATCTCCGGTAATTATAACGCTGACGTTGTGAGATGGACTGATTAATATTCCATATTGATGGAATTGCCTTTGCAGCGAAGAGGATGGAGCAGGGCGAAAATGAGGAAGAGTTAGCTTTCGCCCTGGACAGCATCCACTGCTGACAAGGGCAGGATAGAGAAACGGAAACACGGTCACCATCTTCCGTTTCTCTGATTACGAGCGTGCACCAGGAACTTTTAAGTCGTTACATTTCTTATCATGAT
Organism: Klebsiella sp. S69; assembly: GCF_016516145.1. Taxonomy (NCBI): domain Bacteria; kingdom Pseudomonadati; phylum Pseudomonadota; class Gammaproteobacteria; order Enterobacterales; family Enterobacteriaceae; genus Klebsiella; species Klebsiella sp. S69. The sequence goes on from NZ_JACVUU010000039.1 coordinate 22,174, forward strand.
GACTGGGAAGCGCGTCCCAGCCAGCTATCCCAGTCTTTCCATACCGGCTGCAGCCCGCTGGCCACCAGCGCGCTGGCAACCTCTTCCGGGCGTCGGTCATCGTGAGGCGCGAACTGCTCCAGCTCCGGATGGTTATCGGCATACCCACCGGGCTGAGTTTTTGAAAACGCGCTGACGTTGTTGATGGCCAGCGGGATGACCCGATCGCGGAACCAGGGGGATTCGCGGGTGGATAACGAAAGTTCCACTTCCGGGGCCAGCAGGCGGAAGGCGCAAATGGTTTGCACCAGCTGTCGTTCATCCATCAATGAGGCAGGTTCGATACCGCCGGCGCACGGGCGCAGTCGCGGAAAGGAGATGGAGTAGCGGCTGCGCCAGTAGCGCTGCTGAAGCCACAGCAGATGTTCCGCCACCATAAAGCAGTCCACGCGCCAGCTGTCGGAGAGGCCAATTAATGCGCCAAGGCCAATCTTGTCAATTCCCGCCTGGCCAAGCCTGTCCGGCGTATCCAGCCGCCAGAAAAAGTCCTGCTTTTTCCCTTTCAGATGGTGTTTCGCATACATGCTTTCATGATAGGTCTCCTGATAGACCATCACGCCGTCCAGCCCGAGGGTTTTCAGCTCGGCGTATTCCTCCCTCGCCAACGGCTGGACTTCCATATGCAGCGAGGCGAACTGGCGGCGAATCGCGGGCAGATGCTGGCGAAAGTAGTCCATGCCGACTTTGCCCTGATGCTCGCCGGTCACCAGCAACAGATGCTCGAAACCCATTTCGCGAATTGCCGCGCATTCACGGGCAATTTCCGCCTCATCCAGAGTTTTTCGCTTGATGCGGTTACTCATTGAGAAACCGCAATAGGTACAGTCGTTGGCGCACAGATTAGAGAGATACAGCGGCACATAAAAGCTGACGGTATTACCGAAACGCTGGCGCGTCAGACGCTGAGCACGCTGGGCCAGAGGCTCCAGATAGCCAGCAGCGGCGGGGGAGAGTAGGGCCATCATATCGTCGCGGCTGAGCTGTTTGGCCGCCAGGGCGCGTTCAACGTCGGCGGTGGTTTTCGCGTTTATTCGCAGGCGAATATCGTCCCAGTCCAGCTGTCGCCAACGGTCAGTGAAGGTGTTCATACCTGCGCCTCCAGAAAACCGGTCAGCGGGCTGGTGGCCTGCGCCTGCGCGCTGCGCGCGCCCGGTCCGGCCTGCCGCGCCAGTAATCCGGCATCAATCGCCAGCCGGAAAGCCCGGGCCATGGTAACCGGGTCGTCGGCAACGGCGATGGCGGTATTCACCAGGACCGCGTCGGCACCCATTTCCAGCGCCTGCGCTGCGTGGCTCGGCACGCCAATACCCGCATCCACGACCACCGGCACCGTGGCCTGTTCGATAATAATCTCCAGCATTGCTTTGGTTTCCAGTCCCTGATTGGAGCCGATGGGCGCGCCGAGCGGCATCACCGCCGCGCAGCCCGCTTCTTCCAGACGTTTACACAGCACCGGGTCGGCGCCGCAGTAGGGCAGCACGACGAAGCCTTCCCGAACCAGAATCTCCGCCGCTTTCAGCGTTTCGATCGGATCGGGGAGCAGCCAGCGGGCGTCCGGATGAATTTCCAGTTTCAGCCAGTGGGTGCCCAGCGCTTCCCGCGCCAGGCGGGCGGCAAATACCGCCTCTTCCGCCGTTTTGGCCCCGGAGGTGTTGGGGAGCAGGCTAACGCCGGCCGCCAGCAGCGGCGCGAGGATGGCGTCATTATGCTGACGGAGATCGACGCGCTTCATCGCCAGCGTCACCAGTTGGCTACCGGAGGCGCGAATGGCCTCCACCATGACCTCGGGAGCGGCGAATTTACCGGTGCCGGTGAAGAGATGTGATTCAAACGTTTTATCTGCAATACGTAACATGTCAGCCTCCAGCGATAACCTGAAAAAGCAGGATTTGGTCGCCTTCCTGCAAAAGATGATCTTCCCACCGTTCGCGCGGCAGGATGTGTTGATTGAGCGCCAGCGCGACGCCCGGCAACTGCTGTTCCAGTTGAGCGAGCAGGGCGGCGACGGAGGTCGCTTCGGCACACTGCAACGGTTCATCGTTAAACCACACCTGCATGCTGCCCTCCACAGACCGGACAGCCCAGAGATCGCTGTAATGTCAGCGTACGCCAGCTGCTGGTGCGCGCATCAAACAGGCGCAGCGCGTTACGCGGCGCCGCCATGCCGCTGAGCAGCTTGATGGCCTCCAGCGCCTGTAGGGTTCCCATCATGCCGACGACCGGGCCAATGATGCCCGCCGTGCGGCAGTTGCGTTCGGGTTCGTTAGCATCCGGCCACAGGCAGCGATAACAGCCCTGCTCCCACGGCGGCGTCAGTACCATCAGCTGGCCTCCGAGTCCGACAGCGCTGGCGGTAATCAACGGCGTTTTAAGCGCGACGCAGGCGGCGTTGATCGCCTGTCGGGTCGCCATGTTATCGGTGCAATCCAGTACCACATCGGCCTTCGCCACTTCCTCCTGCAGGGCCTTTCCGCCTAACCGCTGCTTCAGCGCAATCAGTTCAATCTGCGGATTTAGCCGAGCCAGCCGGGCCCTTGCGGCCGTGGTTTTAGGCTGAGCGATATCATCGCTGGTGAACAAAATTTGTCGCTGCAGGTTGCTGACGTGAACGTCGTCGTCATCGGCCAGCGCCAGCGTGCCGACGCCAGCTCCGGCAAGATAGAGCGCGGCGGGAGAGCCCAGCCCGCCGAGACCCACGATCAACACCCGGCTGGCCAGCAGCTTTTGCTGGCCTTCAATGGCGATATCCTCCAGCAGCAGCTGGCGGCTATAGCGCATAAAATCGCTGTCATTCATCACCGGCTCCCGCTATCTCAAGCAACCGTGCCGTTGCCTGCCGCCAGTCGGTCGCCTGGGTGATGGCGCTGACTACCGCAATGCTGCCGACGCCGGTGGCCAGTACTGCCGGAGCGCGCTCAAGACTGATGCCGCCAATCGCCACGGTTGGATAATCCCCCAGTCGCTGAATATGCTGCGCCAGCTGATCCAGCCCCTGAGGGGCGGAAGGCATCTGCTTGGTTTGTGTCGGAAAAACGTGACCAAGCGCGATGTAAGAGGGACGCGCCGCCAGCGCGATATCCATTTCCATATCGTCATGGGTGGAAACGCCAAGGCGCAGTCCGGCGTTGCGGATGGCGCTGAGGTCGGTGGTTTCCAGATCCTCCTGGCCTAAATGCACGCCATAAGCCTGATGTTTAATGGCCAGGCGCCAGTAATCGTTAATAAACAGCCGCGCATGGTATTTGCGTCCCAGCGCAATAGCGGCAACGACATCGCCTTCGACGTCACTATCGCGCTTATCCTTGATGCGCAGCTGGAGAGTGCGAACGCCCGCAGCCAGTAAGCGTTCGATCCACGCGACGCTATCGACGACCGGATAGAGGCCTAAACGGAATGGGACGGATGGAAAATCGGGTTGATACATCAGGCTTCCTCCTTACGTAGATAGATTTCACTGCCGCGGGCGCGGAAGTTTTCCGACATATCGGTCATCCCCACTTCGATGGTCTGCGCGGCGGCGTAGTCGCGAACTTCCTGGCTTATCTTCATTGAGCAAAATTTGGGGCCGCACATGGAGCAGAAGTGGGCCACTTTGCCTGACTCCTGCGGCAGGGTTTCGTCGTGGTAAGCGCGCGCGGTGAACGGGTCGAGCGCCAGATTAAACTGGTCTTCCCAGCGGAACTCGAAGCGCGCTTTCGACATGGCGTTATCGCGGATTTGCGCGCCGGGATGGCCTTTAGCGAGGTCTGCGGCGTGGGCGGCTATTTTGTAGGTAATCAGGCCCTGCTTAACGTCCTCTTTATTCGGCAGGCCGAGATGCTCTTTCGGCGTCACGTAGCAGAGCATCGCGCAGCCGAACCAGCCGATCATGGCTGCGCCAATCCCGGAGGTGAAATGATCATAACCAGGCGCAATATCGGTGGTTAGCGGCCCTAAGGTATAGAAAGGCGCTTCGTGACAGTGCTCCAGCTCTTCAGTCATATTGCGCTGAATCATCTGCATCGGCACATGGCCCGGGCCTTCGATCATCACCTGTACGTCATACTCCCACGCAATTTGGGTTAGCTCCCCCAGCGTGTGCAGCTCGGCAAACTGCGCTTCGTCGTTGGCATCCTGAATCGAGCCCGGGCGCAGGCCATCGCCCAGCGACAGCGAAACGTCATAGGCGGCGCAGATTTCGCAGATTTCACGAAAATGTTGGTAGAGAAAGTTCTCTTTGTGATGGGATAAGCACCATTTCGCCATGATTGAGCCGCCGCGGGAGACGATGCCGGTCAGGCGTCTGGCGGTCATCGGCACGTAGCGCAGCAGCACGCCCGCATGGATAGTGAAGTAGTCCACCCCTTGTTCCGCCTGTTCGAGCAGCGTGTCGCGGAAGGCTTCCCAGGTAAGATCTTCGGCGATCCCGTTTACCTTCTCTAACGCCTGGTAGATCGGCACGGTACCGATCGGTACCGGACTATTGCGCAGGATCCACTCGCGGGTCTCATGAATATAGCGGCCGGTGGAAAGGTCCATAACCGTATCCGCTCCCCAGCGCGTCGCCCACACCAGCTTCTCGACCTCTTCTTCTATCGACGAGGTGACCGCTGAGTTACCAATATTGGCGTTAACCTTCACGAGGAAGTTGCGGCCGATGATCATCGGCTCGGATTCCGGATGATTTATATTGGCCGGGATAATCGCGCGCCCGGCGGCAACTTCAGCGCGCACAAATTCCGGGGTGATATTCTCCGGCAGCCGCGCGCCAAACCCGACGCCCGGATGCTGCTGGCGCAGCACTTCGCTACGAATGCGTTCGCGACCCATATTTTCGCGAATGGCGATGAATTCCATCTCAGGGGTGACAATCCCCTGACGGGCATAGTGCAGCTGCGTCACGCATTTCCCGACGATGGCGCGCCTGGGCGTAAGCAGACCGGAAAAGCGCAGCGCGTTAAGACCATCATCCGCCAGCCGCTCTCTGGTATAGGCTGAGCTGCGATCGCTAAGCGTTTCGCAGTCGCGACGCGCATCAATCCACTGCTGACGCAGTTTCGCCAGACCCTGCTGAACGTTTATCGCGATGTGCGGATCGCCATAGGGGCCGGACGTGTCGTAGACCGGGATGGCTTCGTTTGCTTCATACTGAGGATGGTCTTTGCTGCCGCCGATAAGCGTTGGGCTAAGCTGAATTTCGCGCATCGGCACGCGAATATCTTCCTGCGAACCGCGGATATAGATGCGCTGCGAATTGGGAAATGCGGTGCCTTCAAGGGTGTCGATAAAGCGCTGGGCGCGTTCGCGTTGCTCTCGACGCGTAAGTGATGTTGTAGACATAGCTCATTCCAGTTAAACAGGATATGGCTTGCCAGACGACGGATGGAGTAACAGATGCGATCGGCCATGAAGAGGCAGATGCTAAATGCAGTTTACTCTTGTTCCCTTCGCAGGTATTAGCCTGATCAGGTTCCGCGGATCCCGAATTAACGGTCTCAGCCTTTTCCAGTGTGGAAAATGGGCACTCCGACAAGATGACATCCCCTCTCAGCGAGGGGGAATGTATGTAAACTACGCGTTAATGGCTCACAACTCAAGCGGTCGGCGCGATATTGTCGCTAACGTTGTCTTTTCGACTGTGGGCTACGGCGAGGGCAATCAGCGAATCTTCCAGCGCAAAACGGGCTTCCAGCGCTTCACCGATGTCCGATAGCGCCTGCTGGAACTCAAGATAGTTATCGTGATCGATAGCGTTTTCGAGGCAGGAATCGTAATAGTCCATGATCTGCTGGGTATTAGCCTGCAGCTGTGGATAAATCTTAGTGGCGGCTAAAAGTGGCGTATCGCCTTCCAATTCGCCGATAAAGCGTTCATAAATATTAAAATGGCCGGAGGAGAGGTAGTCCACCAGGCTTTGGCAAAAATCATCCAGCGCTTTCTCATTAAGCCGCATAAATGATTCTTTGCCAGGCTTCAGGCCAACCAGGTTGTAGTAAGCCACAAGCAAATGCTTACGTACTTGTAGCCAGCGATCGACCAGTTTATTGCTGCCTCCAACACGTTCCGTCAGGTTTTCCAGCTGGTTTAACATGGTTGACTCCGCAAGGTTTTAAGAGAAATACGTTGCTCACCAAAATGTAAATTTAATGTTAAAAGTGCCAGTAAAATGAAGGTAGTGCAATAGATATGGATCGTATTATTGAAAAATTAGATCGCGGCTGGTGGATTGTCAGCCACGAACAGAAATTATGGTTACCCGATGGGGAATTACCATATGGCGAAGCGGTAAATTTTAATCTTGCCGGGCAAACCGCGCTGCGAATAGGCGAATGGCAGGGCGAACCGGTGTGGCTGGTGCGCCAGGATCGTCGCCATGAGATGGGATCGCTGCGTCAGGTGCTCGATCAGGATGCTGGCCTTTTTCAACTGGCGGGACGCGGGATCCAGCTGGCGGAGTTCTACCGCTCGCATAAATTCTGCGGCTACTGCGGCCATCCTATGCACCCCAGCAAAACCGAGTGGGCAATGCTGTGCAGCCACTGCCGCGAACGCTACTACCCGCAAATCGCCCCGTGCATTATCGTCGCCATCCGTCGGGATGATTCTATCCTGCTGGCGCAGCATACTCGCCATCGCAACGGCGTGCATACGGTGCTGGCCGGGTTTGTCGAAGTCGGCGAAACCCTGGAGCAGACTGTTGCCCGCGAAGTGATGGAGGAGAGTGGCATTAAGGTGAAAAACCTGCGCTACGTGACCTCTCAGCCCTGGCCGTTCCCACAATCGCTGATGACCGCGTTTATGGCCGAGTACGATAGCGGCGAGATTGTCATCGACAAGAAAGAGCTGCTGGAGGCGGGATGGTATCGCTATGACAATCTGCCGCTTTTGCCGCCGCCGGGCACCGTGGCGCGCCGGCTGATTGAAGATACCGTGGCGATGTGTCGGGCAGAGTATGAGTGACATGTTACATGCACTTTATCCTTCAAACTGCCTCTTTGTTGGCTGCTTTTACTCACCCCAATCACTTACTTGAGTAAGCTCCTGGGGTTCATTCAATTGCCGCCTTGGTCCACTTTGAATGATTTTGTGTATAAACTTGGCGCATCAACGCTAAAGGAATGTAAAAATGACCGAACTGAAGAACGATCGTTACCTGCGCGCGCTGCTACGCCAGCCGGTTGATGTCACCCCGGTGTGGATGATGCGTCAGGCGGGCCGCTATTTACCGGAATATAAGGCCACCCGCGCCGAGGCGGGCGATTTTATGTCGCTGTGTAAAAACGCCGAGCTGGCCTGTGAAGTGACGCTGCAGCCGCTGCGCCGCTATAAGCTGGATGCGGCTATCCTCTTCTCGGACATTCTCACCATCCCGGATGCGATGGGGCTGGGGCTCTATTTTGAAGCCGGGGAGGGCCCGCGCTTTACCTCGCCCATTACCTGCAAAGCCAATGTCGATAAATTACCCGTTCCTGACCCGGAAGGTGAGCTTGGCTACGTGATGAATGCCGTGCGTACGATTCGCCGTGAGCTGAAGGGAGAAGTGCCGCTGATCGGCTTTTCCGGCAGCCCGTGGACGCTGGCAACCTATATGGTGGAAGGCGGCAGCAGCAAAGCGTTTACGGTAATTAAAAAGATGATGTACGCCGAGCCGCAGGCCCTGCATGCGCTGCTCGATAAGCTGGCGAAAAGCGTCACGCTGTATCTGAATGCGCAAATCAAAGCGGGCGCGCAGTCGGTGATGATTTTTGATACCTGGGGCGGAGTGCTGACCGGCCGCGACTACCAGCAGTTCTCGCTCTATTACATGCATAAAATCGTTGATGGGCTGCTGCGTGAAAACGATGGCCGTCGCGTGCCGGTGACGCTATTTACCAAAGGCGGCGGGCAGTGGCTGGAAGCGATGGCGGAAACAGGCTGCGATGCGCTGGGACTCGACTGGACCACCGATATCGCCGATGCGCGTCGTCGCGTCGGTCATAAAGTCGCCCTGCAGGGCAATATGGATCCCTCGATGCTGTATGCCCCTCCGGCGCGTATTGAAGAAGAGGTGGCGACTATTCTCGCCGGGTTTGGCCAGGGTGAAGGCCATGTCTTTAACCTCGGGCACGGAATTCATCAGGATGTTAACCCGGAACATGCGGGCGTATTTGTGGAGGCAGTGCACCGGTTGTCGGCGCAATACCACCGTTAAGGAGTGAATATGGATTTGTCATCGCTACGCACACAGCAGCTCAGCCTGGCGGCATCGGTTGAACGAGGCGATCGGTTGGAACAGGATCCGCCGACGCTGATCGGCGGAGCGGATGTCGGTTTTGAGCAAGAGGGAGAGGTCACCCGGGCGGCGATGGTACTGCTAAGCTATCCGTCCCTGGAGCTGGTGGAGTATCAGGTCGCGCGCGTCGCGACCACGATGCCTTACATTCCCGGCTTCCTCTCCTTTCGCGAAACCCCCGCGCTGCTGGCGGCATGGGAGCTACTTTCGCAAAAGCCGAATCTGTTATTCGTTGATGGCCACGGTATTTCCCACCCGCGCCGCCTCGGCGTCGCCAGCCATTTTGGCCTGCTGGTGGATGTACCGACTATCGGCGTGGCGAAAAAACGGCTGTGCGGTAAGTTCGGGCCGTTGGGCGATGAACCCGGCGCGCTGGCGCCGTTGTTAGATAAAGGCGAACAGCTGGCGTGGGTCTTGCGCAGCAAAACGCGCTGCAATCCGCTGTTTGTGAGTACCGGGCACCGCGTTGGCCTGGATAGCGCGCTGATGTGGGTGGAGCGCTGCCTGAAAGGCTATCGCCTGCCTGAGCCAACGCGCTGGGCCGATGCGGTGGCGTCCCGGCGTCCGGCGTTTGTGCGTTGGCAAGCAAATCGCGACTGATTCAGGTACACTGCGGCTAATTTCTGACTTCGAGATTTCATCATGTTACAAAACCCGATTCACCTGCGTCTGGAGAAGCTGGAAAGCTGGCAGCACGTGACTTTTATGGCCTGCCTGTGCGAGCGGATGTACCCCAACTACGCTATGTTCTGTCAGCAAACGGAATTTGCCGATGGCCAGCTTTATCGCCGTATCCTCGATCTGATCTGGGAAACGCTGACGGTAAAAGATGCGAAGGTGAATTTCGACAGCCAGCTGGAAAAGCTGGAAGAGGCGATTCCGGCCGCTGATGATTACGACCTGTACGGCGTCTATCCGGCCATCGATGCCTGCGTCGCATTGAGTGAACTGCTTCATTCGCGGCTAAGCGGCGAAACGCTCGAACACGCCATCGAAGTCAGCAAGAGTTCGATCACCACCGTTGCGATGCTGGAAATGACCCAGGCTGGTCGCGAAATGACCGACGAAGAGCTCAAAGAAAACCCGGCTGTCGAACAAGAATGGGATATTCAGTGGGAGATTTTTCGTCTTCTGGCCGACTGCGAAGAACGCGATATTGAACTGATCAAAGGGCTACGTGCAGACCTTCGCGAGGCCGGTGAGAGCAATATTGGTATAAATTTTCAGCAATGAGACCAGAAAACGTGATTTACCGCCTGAATTGTAGCGTCTGAAGGCTTCCATTCCGCCCCCCGTCTGGTCTACATTTGGGGGGCGAAAAAACGTGGCTATCGGTGCGTGTATGCAGGAGAGTGCTTTTCAGGCATTTCCGTCGCACTCGATGCTTAGCAAGCGATAAACACATTGTAAGGATAACTTATGAACAAGACTCAACTGATTGATGTAATTGCGGACAAAGCTGACCTGTCCAAAGCACAGGCGAAAGCTGCCCTGGAATCTACCCTGGCTGCAATTACCGAGTCTCTGAAAGAAGGTGATGCTGTTCAACTGGTTGGTTTCGGTACCTTCAAAGTGAACCACCGCGCTGAGCGTACTGGCCGCAACCCGCAGACCGGTAATGAAATCAAAATCGCCGCAGCAAACGTACCGGCATTTGTTTCAGGTAAAGCTCTGAAAGACGCAGTTAAGTAAGACCGCGTGGCAGTGTACAGTTTTATCGAAGGGGCTTGTCGGCCCCTTTTGTCTATCTGGCGCCGCACGCTGGCGCTGGCGGGCGTATTGCTGCTCACTGCCTGCAGCCATGATTCCTCTCTCCCGCCGTTTACCGCCAGCGGTTACGCGGAAAACCAGGGGGCGATGCGTATCTGGCGCAAAGATTCCGACGGTGAGGTCCATCTCCTTGCCGCCTTCAGTCCATGGCGTCATGGTAATACCTCGACCAGCGAGTATCGCTGGCAGGATGGTCAGCTCGCGCTGATCGAGCTCAACGTCTACGGCAAACCGCCGGAACATATTCGCGCCCGGTTTGATGCGCAAGGCGAACTCAGCTTTATGCAGCGTGAAATCGATGGGCAGAAGCAGCAGCTTTCCAGCGATCAGGTTGCGCTATACCGCTATCGGGCAGAGCAAATACGCCAGACCAGCGATGCACTGCGTCAGGGACGCGTCATGCTGCGCCAGGGGCGGTGGCATGCTGACAGGACGGTAACTACCTGCGAAGGTCAGACCGTGAAGCCTGACCTCGATACGCTGGCGTTGGCGCATATTGAGCGTCGTCAGAACCACTCATCCGTCGAGGTGAGCGTGGCGTGGCTGGAAGCGCCGGAAGGCTCTCAGCTGCTGCTGGTGGCAAACGAAGACTTCTGTACCTGGCAGCCGACCGAAAAAAGCTTCTGAACCTTACCAGTGGTTCATCCCCATATGACCGCGGCCTCCGCCGCAGCCTCCACGTCCCATCCCCTCGCCGCGAGGAATACCCGCCTGCGCTAATGCGAGATCGAACTTCACCCGCTGCTGGGCAAGCTTCTGACCGAGAGCGTCCATCTCCTGGGCGACGGATTCGATTTTCGCGCTGTCAGGTTTATCGGTGGTTAACAGCGCGTTGTATTCATAGCGTTTTGAAATGAGCTGCTGACGTAAAACGCGGGTTTGCTCATAGAAATCATTATGCAGCTTCTGGGCAGTGGCCTGCTGGTCGGTCGTCAGCTGACTATAGCCCTGGGGGCCCATACCGGTACCGTTATTCCAGTGGTGCCTTGCCCAGGCTGAGCTACTGCCGAAAGTCAGCGCGGCGAGGGCAATCAGGGTCAGCGTCATTTTTTTGTTCCGTTTCATAGTTTATTCTCCTGCCTTATGGTTACTCAGTGATTTGCATCTTCCGTGCCAGAGTGGAAAGGCCGCAGGATATCGGGCGTTGAATGCTTTTCAGCGGACGAGAGCGAGTAAAAATGACTCGCGGTAAAGGGGGCAGCGGGTCATTTTTACTCGATCGCCTTCCCGGTTTGCGCCCAGGGAGAGGTTAGAGGCGGCGGAATAGTGGCATGATTTCTGCTGGGCTATGCGGTGTCTGAGGAAAGGGAGTTGTCATGAACGTGATGCGGTTGTCTAAGGATTCCGTCGCCGTTGGGCTGAGCTGGTTGTTAACCGGCCTTATCTTGCTGCTGGTGTGCCTGTTTTCTGCGTTAATCGTGCGTGACTATGGCCGTGAAAATGAAGCCGCACGCCAGACTATCCAGGAAAAAGGCAGCGTGCTGATTCGCGCTCTTGAGTCCGGAACCCGGGTCGGAATGGGAATGCGTATGCATCATTCCCAGCTGCAGGCGCTACTGGAGGAGATGGCCTGGCAGCCCGGTGTGCTGTGGTTCGCGGTGACAGATGAGAACGGTAAAATTATCGCCCATAGCGACCCGCGGCGGGTCGGTGAGTCGCTCTATCCCGCCAGCACCCTGCGAGAGCTGAATATCGGTAGCGAGGAGCGCTGGCGCCGCCTCGAACAACCGGAGCCGGCGCTGGAGATTTATCGCCAGTTTCGCCCGCTTAACGGCGGTGAGCATCATATGCGCATGATGATGCGTCGCGAATCTGCCGATCTCCGTAATCAGGCGCCCCAGGTCATTTTTATTGCCTTTGATACCCGCGAGCTGGATGCCGACCATGCTCGTGGCCTGCGCAATATGGTCATCATGCTCTGCGCGGCAGGCGTAGTCATGACGGCAACGGTGCTGGCGCAGTTCTGGTTTCGCCGCTATCAGCGTTCGCGCAAGCAGCTGCAGGAGGCGACGGCGCGAAAAGAAAAGCTGCTGGCGCTCGGTCATCTGGCCGCGGGCGTCGCCCATGAAATCCGCAACCCGCTATCATCCATAAAAGGGCTGGCCAGGTATTTCGCCGAGCGGACCCCAGCCGATGGTGAAGCGCATCAGTTGGCCCTGGTGATGGCCAGGGAAGCCGATCGCCTGAACAGGGTCGTCAGCGAGCTGCTGGAACTGGTGCGTCCGGCGCATTTAAAATATCAATCGGTTGATTTAAATGAAGTCATTACGCATTCGCTTCAACTGGTTAGCCAGGATGCCGCCAGCCGGGCGATATCTCTGAAGTTTATCGCGCAGCCCGCGCTATGCCGCATCCAGGCCGATCCGGATCGTTTAAAACAGGTGCTGCTCAACCTTTATCTCAATGCTATCCATGCCATTGGCCGCGATGGCGTGATTACGGTGGCGGTGAGAGAGTGCGGCGATGGGCGAGTAAAGGTGAGCGTTGCGGACAGCGGCAAAGGGATGACGGCGGAACAGCTACAGGCCATTTTCACACCGTACTTCACTACCAAGGCCGACGGCACCGGGCTGGGGCTGGCGGTGGTGCAGAACATCGTTGAGCAGCACGGCGGAACAATTGACGCCGAGAGCACTCCCGGCAAGGGCGCGCTATTTACGCTCTATTTGCCGGTTAATGGGCAACAGAAGGATGAACAAGGATGAGTGGCGAGCAGGTCGATATTCTGGTGGTGGACGATGACATCAGCCACTGCACTATCTTACAGGCGTTGTTGCGGGGCTGGGGTTATCGGGTTGCGCTGGCTTACAACGGCGTACAGGCGCTGGAACAGGTGCGCGAGCGGGTGTTTGATCTGGTGCTATGCGACATCCGCATGGCGGAGATGGATGGCATCGAAACGCTGAAAGAGATCAAAACCTTGAATCCGTCGATTCCCGTTCTGATTATGACAGCGTACTCCAGCGTCGACACCGCTGTGGAAGCGCTGAAATCCGGTGCGCTGGACTACCTGATTAAGCCGCTGGACTTTGACAAGCTGCAGCTGACGCTATCCGAGGCGTTGGCTCACACCCGGCAGAGCGAGTCTCCCGTTGCCGGGACCCCGGCCGCCCAGTTTGGCATGGTGGGGGATAGCCCGGCGATGCGGGCGCTGCTGAACAATATCGCCCTGGTTGCGCCCTCCGATGCGACGGTATTAATTCACGGCGAGTCGGGCACAGGGAAAGAGCTGGTCGCGCGGGCGCTGCACGCCAGCAGCGCTCGCAGCCGCCGGCCGCTGGTGATCCTCAACTGCGCGGCGCTTAACGAGTCGTTGCTGGAGTCGGAGCTGTTTGGTCACGAGAAGGGCGCGTTTACCGGCGCGGACAAACGGCGAGAAGGGCGCTTCGTTGAAGCGGATGGCGGTACGCTTTTCCTCGATGAAATTGGCGATATTTCGCCGTTGATGCAGGTGCGTCTGCTGCGGGCGATTCAGGAGCGTGAAGTGCAGCGCGTGGGCAGCAATCAGACCCTTTCGGTCGATGTACGGCTAATTGCCGCCACCCACCGGGATTTAGCCGAAGAGGTCAGCGCCGGGCGTTTTCGCCAGGATCTCTACTACCGCCTGAATGTCGTGACTATCGATATGCCGCCGCTGCGTCATCGCAGGGAGGATATCCCCCAGCTGGCGCGCTATTTCCTGCAACGGTATGCCGAGCGTAACCGTAAAGCAGTACAGGGATTTACGCCACAGGCGATGGACTTGCTGATCCACTACGCCTGGCCGGGTAATATTCGCGAGCTGGAAAATGCGGTGGAGCGGGCGGTGGTCCTGTTGACCGGAGAGTACATCTCCGAACGCGAGCTGCCGCTGGCAATTGCCTGTACGCCATTTGCGGACGTGTTGCACGGTGATGATGTTATTCAGCCGCTGGTGGAGGTAGAGAAAGAAGCGATCCTCGCGGCACTCGAAAAAACGGGCGGCAACAAAACTGAAGCCGCCCGTCAGTTGGGCATTACGCGCAAAACGCTGCTGGCAAAGCTCAGCCGTTAGCGGTTTTGCTCACGTTCGATAGCGCGCCAGCCGATGTCGTTACGGCTAAAGCTGCCGTCCCAGCTGATATCGCTCATCAGGGCGTAAGCGCGCTTTTGCGCTTCAGCAACGGTGCGACCCAGCGCGGTGGCGCAGAGTACCCGGCCGCCGCTGGTCAGCACGCGATCGTCATCAGCGAGTCTGGTGCCGGCGTGGAAGACCTTGCCGTCTGCCGTTTCTTCCAGCGGCAGGCCGTGGATCTCATCGCCGGTGCTGTAGTTGCCCGGATAACCACCGGCGGCGATCACGACGCCCAGCGAGGCGCGCTCGTCCCACTCGGAGGTTTTCTCATTCAGCTTACCGTCGCAGGCGGCGAGGCACAGATCCACCAGATCCGATTTCATGCGTAGCATGATCGGCTGGGTTTCCGGATCGCCAAAGCGGCAGTTGAACTCGATTACCTTCGGGTTGCCCTGTTTGTCGATCATCAGGCCCGCATAGAGGAAACCGGTGTAGGTATTACCCTCCGCTGCCATACCTTTTACGGTTGGCCAGATAATGCGTTCCATGGTGCGCTGGTGAACCTCATCAGTTACCACCGGTGCCGGAGAGTAAGCGCCCATACCGCCCGTGTTCGGGCCGGTATCGCCATTGCCCACGCGTTTATGATCCTGGCTGGTGGCCATCGGCAGGACGTGCTCGCCGTCGACCATCACGATAAAGCTCGCCTCTTCGCCGTCGAGGAACTCTTCAATGACGATGCGGTGCCCGGCGTCGCCAAAGGCGTTACCTGCCAGCATGTCTTGAACGGCGGCTTCCGCTTCTTCCAGCGTCATGGCGACAATCACGCCCTTGCCGGCGGCCAGGCCGTCGGCCTTGATAACGATGGGCGCGCCTTTCTCACGCAGGTACGCCAGCGCGGGCTCGACTTCGGTGAAGTTCTGGTATTCCGCTGTCGGAATGTTATGGCGGGCAAGAAAATCTTTGGTGAAGGCTTTAGAGCCTTCCAGCTGCGCCGCGCCTTCCGTTGGGCCGAAGATTTTCAGCCCCGCGGCGCGGAACGCATCCACAACGCCAATCACCAGTGGCGCTTCCGGGCCAACGATGGTCAGATCAATTTTCTCGCTTTGAGCAAAGCTCAGCAGCGCCGGAATATCGGTGACGCCGATAGCCACGTTCTGCAACGCTGGCTCCAGGGCGGTGCCCGCGTTACCCGGGGCGACAAAAACGGTATCGACTTTTGGCGACTGCGCCGCTTTCCAGGCCAGGGCGTGCTCGCGTCCGCCGTTGCCAATAACTAATACTTTCATCGTCTGCTCCGTGAATTAATGGCGGAAGTGGCGCATGTCGGTGAAGATCATCGCGATGCCGTGCTCATCGGCGGCGGCAATCACCTCTTCGTCGCGAATAGAACCACCGGGCTGAATGACGCAGCTCACGCCAACGGCAGCAGCGGCATCAATACCGTCGCGGAACGGGAAGAAGGCGTCGGACGCCATCGCCGAACCTTTCACTTCCAGACCTTCATCACCGGCTTTAATCCCGGCGATTTTGGCGGAGTAAACGCGGCTCATCTGGCCTGCGCCTATCCCGATGGTCATATTCTCTTTGGCGTACACAATGGCGTTGGATTTAACGAATTTCGCAACGATCCAGCAGAACAGCGCATCGCGCAGCTCCTGCTCGGTCGGCTGGCGTTTGGAAACCACGCGCAGTTCGCCTTCTGTGACCATACCCAGATCGCGGTCCTGAACCAGCAGGCCACCATTAACGCGTTTGAAGTCCAGACCCGGCACGCGCTGCGTCCACTGACCGCAGGTCAGAACGCGGACGTTCTGTTTCGCGGCAGTGATCTTCAGGGCCTCTTCCGTCGCAGACGGTGCGATGATCACTTCAACGAACTGGCGGGAGATGATGGCCTGCGCGGTTTCGGCATCCAGTTCGCGGTTAAACGCGATAATGCCGCCGAAGGCAGAGGTCGGGTCAGTCTTGTATGCGCGGTCGTAGGCATCCAGAATAGAGGTGCTTACCGCTACGCCACATGGGTTGGCGTGCTTCACAATAACGCAGGCCGGCTCACTGAATTCTTTGACGCATTCCAGCGCGGCATCGGTGTCGGCAATGTTGTTATAGGAGAGGGCTTTACCCTGAACCTGCTGTGCCGTGGCGACAGAGGCTTCTTTGATTTCTTCTTCTATATAGAAGGCAGCCTGCTGGTGGCTGTTTTCACCGTAACGCATATCCTGCTTCTTAATGAAGTTCAGGTTCAGGGTGCGCGGGAAGCGGCCAGCGGCTTCTTTGCTCTCGCCGTGATAGGCCGGAACCATGCTGCCGAAGTAGTTGGCAATCATGCTGTCGTAGGCGGCGGTGTGTTCGAATGCTTTAATGGCGAGGTCGAAGCGGGTGTCGAGGGTCAGGGAGCCTTCGTTCGCATCCATCTCTTTAATAATGGCATCGTAGTCGCTGCTCTTCACCACGATGGCGACGTCTTTATGGTTCTTCGCCGCCGAGCGAACCATGGTTGGGCCGCCGATATCAATGTTTTCTACCGCATCTTCCAGCGAGCAACCCTCGCGGGCAACGGTTTGAGCAAACGGATACAGGTTAACAACCACCATATCAATAGGCGCGATACCGTGTTGTTCCATAATGCCGTCATCCTGGCCGCGGCGGCCGAGAATGCCGCCGTGAACTTTCGGATGCAGAGTCTTCACGCGTCCGTCCATCATTTCCGGGAAACCGGTGTAGTCAGAGACTTCGGTAACCGGCAGACCTTTCTCAGCCAGCAGGCGTGCGGTACCACCCGTAGACAGTAGCTCGACACCACGAGCGGAAAGCGCCTGCGCGAATTCGACGATACCGGCCTTGTCAGAAACACTGAGCAGGGCGCGGCGGACTGGACGACGTTGTTGCATGGTATTAAATCCCCAGGATTTGAATATTACAGAGAGCGTTAGGTGAGTTTTTGCCTAAAAACTCACCTAACGCACCCAACCGGGCATCCTTGTTATAGCGCGGCATTGTAACGAAAACGTTTGCGCAACGCTCGCGAATTTTTATCTTTCTCTTTTTAGCCCTGAACGACGGCTTATATAGAGAGGTGGCGTGGCTTTTGTTTTGGGGTATCGCCCGACATCTGTGGATAATTCTGTGCGTAACAGGGTATAAAGCGGGGTTTTGCTGGGGAATGCAGCAGTCAGTCATTTTTCTGCAATTTAACTATTGCGGATGCCCGGGAACTCCCTATAATGCGCCTCCATCGACACGGCAGGTGTGAATCACTTCACACAAACAGCCGGTTGGTTGAAGAGAAAAAATCCTGA